>DJYV01000041.1 GCA_002448555.1 Flavobacteriales bacterium UBA6969 | reverse complement strand
GCAGGACCAGCAGGAGCAGCAGGACCAGCAGGAGCAGCAGCAAGAGCAGCAAGAGGAACAGCCTCAACAAGTGGAAGGCCAGATTTCCAAAGAGGACATGGAGCGTATCTTGGAGAGCCTCGAACGAGGAGAAGAAGAAGTTCAAGCCAAGCTGATGAAGGCCAAGAGTCAAGGCAAGAAGAAAAAAATCGAAAAGGATTGGTAATGGGCAAGTTCACTTTTACATCCTGTGTCCAATGGCTGGTGCTGTGCTTGCTGAGCATGGGCACGGCTTGGTCTCAAGAGGCATTCGAAGTGAGCGTGAACCGGAACCCCGTGCGCGTAGGGGAACAGGTGCAGCTCACGTTCACCCTCAAGAATGTATCGGGCCGCGTGGATGGCCCCAAAATCGAGGGACTCAAGTTGCTTTTTGGTCCCAGCACATCCAACAGCACGAGCATCTACAACGGCAAGCGGACCAGCGAGGTGGGCTATACGTATACCTATCAAGTGGTGTCCAAAACCAATGTTCAAGTACCCGCATTTGAAATCCAGGGGACCCAGAGCAAACTCAAAAGCAAACCGTTCGTCCTCCGCATCACCGCCCGCGGTGACAAACCCTCCGGTCCCAGTGCCGGCAACCTCGGCAATGTGGCCTGCGTCATCGAAACCTCGAAACGCTCCGTGCATATCGGTGAGCCCTTGGTGGTCTCGTTCAAAATCTTCAACCGCGCTAACAACCTCGATGTACGGAAGTACAACATCCCCGAGACCCCGGGATTCTGGAAAGAGGAAGTGGAGATTCCCGAACCCCGTTGGGAGCCTCAGGTCGTTGCCGGTCAACGCTACAACGTCGCCACTGTCCGCAAACTGGTTTTGTTCCCGCAACAAACCGGAACCCTGACCATTGACGGGTTTGATTTGGTCGGGTATATGCGGACGAGTTTTTTCAATGGACAAAACGTAACTGCGGAAGCCAATCCCGTCAAAATTGAAGTGAAGCCCTTGCCGGAGCCCATCCCCTCGGATTTCATCGGTGCTTTCGGGCAGCTGCGCGTCACACCCAAGCAGACCGGGCAGGCATGCCGGACCAATGATGCCATCACCTATGACCTGACGTTCAGCGGGCAAGGCAACCTCAAATTCATTCAAGAGCCTTCGTTGACGTGGCCCGGAGAATTTGAAGTCTTCGATCCCGAAGTCATTGACCAAATCCGGGTCAACGCCGGTGGCGAATCCGGGAGCCGCACCTTCCGGTATGTCGTGATTCCACGTGCCCCCGGCCAATACGTGCTGCCCGTACCAACAGGAGTCTGGTTCAACACCAAGGTTCGTGATTATGCCAACCTCAATGCCGCGCCGTTGAAACTCACGGTGGCCACCAACACCTCAGACGATGGTGGCCAAGTGAATTACAATTCCAAAACGGACGTGCAAGTCCTCAACCAGGACATCAATTTCATTCACAGCGAATGGAACGGACCGTGCTTGCCGCGCAATCGGTGGGACAATCGCGGTCAACTTGCCGGTGGTTTATTGGCCATCGGCCCTCTGGCTTTGGGACTTTCGTTTGTTGCCCGGCGTCGGCGCGAAGAGGACGAAAAGAATCCGCTGAACGTGCGCAAGCGACGCGCCAAAAGTGCGGTGCGTCAGGAACTCAAGGAAGCCAAGAGGCACATGGACAATGCGGCGTTGTTTTACCCGGCCTTGGGGTCCGGCTTGGAAGCCTACCTGATGGCCAAACTTCAATTGAACGCCAGTCAATTGACCCGTTCAGCGTTAAGTGAAGCATTGGAAACATACGTGCCCGAGTTGAAAGGGAAGTGGAATGCGTTGCTCGACGACTTGGACATGGCGCGCTACGCACCCGGCCGAGTGCCCGCTCCTGATGCCATGATTACCGAGGCCGAACGCTTGGTCGACGCCACGGAAAAAACCTGGAACGCATGATGAAACCCCTTCTCTCATCCTTCCTGTTTGCACTAGCCGTTTACACCGCAGCGTGGGGACAGACCGACGTAAAGGCCCAATTCGAAGCAGCGAATGCAGCTTATGCCGCCGGCGACTACGAAGCCGCTATAGCTGGGTACGATTCGATCCTGGCAGAGCGCATGCATTTTGACAGTGAGTATAACCTCGGCAATGCCCACTACAAATTGGAACAGTGGGGACCGGCCATTCTCCACTACGAACGGGCCGCTCTCCTCTCCCCTTCCAATGCAGACGTCAAGACCAACCTCACGCTGGCAAACGCCAAGATCAAGGACCGCATCGAATCACTGCCCTCGAATGGCATTCTGGACATTTGGGAACGTATCACCGCACCGGGACTATACCCACTGTGGGCGCGCATTATGATCGTAGCGTGGACATTGGGCTTCGGCGCTCTTGCCTGGCGCATGTGGGTTGTCAGCTTCGAGAACCGACGGTTGCTCGGGTCGTGCGCCGCAGCATTGATCGCGGTTGGCTTGATGGTGATGGTCCTGGCACGGAGCGCATCTCTGCGCATCGAATCCAGCCGATCGGCCATTGTCATGGCCCTCGAATCCGCCGTACGGAATGAACCCGGAAGCAATGGCATGACGTTGTTCATGCTGCACGAGGGCACCAAAGTAACTGTGGTTGAACGCAACGCGAACCACTGGAAAATTCAGCTTGCCAATGGCAACACAGGTTGGATGGCCGCTGGAGATCTGACCGAAGTCTGAGAAAACTTACTCGACTACGTTGAGCGTCCAACGGGCCTGACGTCCGTCCGCGTCCGCTCCTACCACTTCATAGAGGCCTGGAGCCCAGCCCTTGACCGACCATTCTGTCGAACCGCCGGCTGCGCGCTGTTGCCATACCAGTTTGCCACTCGCCACCTGGAAACACCGCAACGTCGCTCCGGGCATCCAGCCGTTCATCACGACGCGGTCGCTCGCGGGGTTGGGATAACCCACCACGGAAGATTCACCTGCTTCATCCACGGATTCACCGCTCGCCAAATCGTACAAGATGATGTCATCCACAGCCGCCTCAATCAAGGAGCCTCCGTCCAGGTATTCCCCAATGGTGGTGCTATCTGAAGCGATGAAGCGCATTTGGAATTCACTTGTCGGCTCAATCACATCGGCGACGCGGAAGGCGTTCCGACGCCATGAAACGTCCTGCTGGAGGGTGTTCTCCAAGTACTGCCAACTGTCGCCGCCGTCGTTGGAGATTTCCACCTGCCACCAGTCCGTCGCGGGATTCGCTCCGGTAGGAGGCGCATTTACGTACCAACGCCAGTAAGCCATCACAGGGTCGGCAAATGGGGTCAAGTCGATGACCGGTGAAACCAAGGTGGTCTTGCCCGCATCCACATCGTTCGCGCCAATTCCATCGTTCACGCCGGGGTTTTGCCCCGTGACGAATGCATAACCGGCCATGCCCAAGGTGTGGTCTTGCGTTGGCGCCACCACCGTGCTGGGGTCGTTGGCTTCTGCGTACGAGCCCACGGGAATGGCTTCTTCCCAGATGCCCGTGGTCGCGTTGTCTTGACCGGGCAGACCCGTAGTCCAGCCACCGAAGTCAGAATACTCATCCGAGTCGTTGATGAGGACCGGCTCGACTCCAACCAGCAGATTGAACGGCAGGTTGGGGTACGTCTCGTTTGCAGCCGCAACCGGGGTTACAGCCGACAGCCCACCAAAATCGTCCGAAATGCCCATGTAGTAGGAAACCACCGTTCCCGGCTCCTGCGCAGGAATCTCAGCCGTGTACAACGCATTGCCATCGGGGTTTTCCATGGCCACTTGCGTCCAGTCGCCTTCTGCCTCGGTTCGGTACCACATATTCACCGCATCGAAGTACAAATTGTACGGGAACACGATGAACGTCTCCGCTTCGATTTCGATGGTTGAAGCCGCCTCGACGAATTCCTCCGAATCGTGGTCGATTTCGGCGTAGCTGAAAATCGAAATGCCGTGGATGTCGAAGCCCTCGATAATGGCGAGGTCATTCGGGGTTCCGTTGGACAAATCGCCGTCATCATCGTCCGCTTGCAAGACATCAAGCAAAACGTCGGTGTACGCCTGTCCCTCGCTGCCGTTGGGAGCAGTGCCCTGCAAACCTGGGTAGGCATCGATGAACAAAGCCATCGTAGCATCCCAATCGCCGCCCATCAGCAAGTGCGTATCGTACCACGCACCACAAATGATTTCACCATCAGCATGCACTTGACCTACCAAATCCTCTGGATAAACCTTGGGGTCTTCATCGTAAACGCGAATGCCATCCTCGCTATCGGTGTAGAAGCCCTTTCCTATTTCCGCGATATCACCCAAACTCATAGCCCATATATCCGCGTAGCCTTCATTCATAGCACCATTATTGAAGTTGGCGTTAAGGCTGTTGTAGAAATACCCATTGATGCCGTGGCCGTATTCATGCCATACCACATCGGCAATCAGCGATGTCGCATTGCATCCTCCACCTTGGTCGTAAAAATTTATACTTTGACCATCGTAGAAGGCATTGCATTCACCTTCGACATCGATGTTAGTGGGTAAAGACCAATCCAAATCGGTGAAATTTGGCATCAAGCCCTTCATATGGTCATGTATAAGAATAGTGGACCGGTAAGCCGAACGCTCCTTTAAATTGCCCAAGTCGGAAAGATCAAGTGCGTTGTATCCATCGTTAAAATTAACGCTTGTGCTCGGCGTATTACCGTTGGTATAGACGGTGCTCCAAAGACCGGCAAGTTCAACATTTACCTGTTGTGGACCCGTTGCCGTCGAGATGAATCCGCCATCGGCATCCGTGTGAACCGTTTGTCCAGCGAATGGAATTTCCAAAGCGGGTAGGCTCAAGTTGACCGCATCCTGGTAAGGGTATAATTCGTGAACATCGGAAGTGATGGCACCGCTGATCACCAGCGGTGGTGTGGCACTGGGTCGATCAATGCCCATGCGCAGCACCGCGCGCTCGGGCTTGCCATTCATGGAAGGCATGCCCCATTTTCCATCGATGTGCATCACTTGGTTTTGACGCCATACCACCTCACCCGTCTGAACGTCAACCCCCGTCTCGTAGCGGCGTGGGATGGTTCCCTGGCGGCCCGCTACCGTCCACGTCCGGGTCAAGTGCCAATCCAACTCGTCGCCTTCACCGCGTGTGGGCGTCCAGGCCAACTCGCCCATTTCGGTCTCGCCCCATTCGTCAAGAACGACTCCTGCCGTGGCTGCTTCTTGTTGTGCTGTGGGTGACAAGGACTCTGTTGCATCTTCGGGGATGCCCTGGTACCAATCCGCGCCCCACATGATGAGCTGATCGTTCCACCATTTGGTCACGAGCTTTCCACCTTTGACGGG
>DJYV01000003.1:1528-9432 GCA_002448555.1 Flavobacteriales bacterium UBA6969 | reverse complement strand
ATCGAATGCTTGCAAAACGTCAGCCGCCACGGCTGGGTCGACGACGAAGGCGAAATCCAGTTGTACCTGACGTTGGAACACACCCCACTCGGGCTCCAAATTCGCATCGGCAACCTGGTTGACTTTGACATGGCCGCGGGCTTGCGGGAGAACCTGGCCGAAGTCAATGGCATGTCCCACGAAGAATTGCGTGTGCGATACGTCGAACGGCTGTGCAACAACGATTGGTCCGACAAAGGAGGCGCAGGCCTCGGCCTCATCAGCATGGCCAAGAAATCGAACGGCCCCCTCGACTATCAATTCAATGAATTGGAATCGGGAATGTTCCTGTTCACGCTGGCCGTGATGGTCAAATCCTAAGTTTTGCGTTCCTTCTTCCGGGCAGCCGGGAAGAGGATGTTGTTCAGGATGAGCCGGTACCCGGCTGAATTCGGGTGCAGATTCAAATCCGTTGGCGGGTCGTTGACCAAGTGCCGGTAGTCCTCTGGATCGTGTCCGCCGTAGTACGTCCATTGGCCCTGCCCGAGCGTGCCGTGGATGTATTTCGCCGACCGCGTGCTTTTGGTCTCCCCCATGATCGTCACATCGGACCGAATGAACTGCTTGCGGAACGCGGTAGTCTGTCCCATGAAGCCAGGGATAACGCGTTCGTGACTCTGGGTCAGCATGGTCGGGATGATGTCCCACTTGGCACTGAAGTCGAACAGCGTGAAGAAGTCGTTCAACTGCTTGGTCTTGGTGTGCTCTTCCGTGGCATCGATGTCGGAAAACTCGTACACCATGGGATCGGTGATGATCTGATAATCATGAAACGCCAGGCCCCGATCGTAATCCAATTTCTGCGCCGCACCGGGCTCTGCTGGATCGCCGTCGAACGGCGCTTGGCAGATGTCGACTTCTTCGGCAGCCAATGCGATGTCAAATGAATCCGTGCCCGAGCACATGGTGAACAAGAAGCCACCACCGAGAACGAAGTCCCGGATCTGCAAAGCGACATTGCGCTTCATGACACTGACCTTGTTGAATCCCAGCGTGCGTGCCATGCCCTCCTGCCGAGCCACTTCGTCTTGGTACCAAGCTGCGCTTCGGTAAGAGCGGTAGAATTTGCCGTATTGCCCGGTAAAATCTTCGTGGTGCAGGTGCAGCCAATCGTACACCGGCAATGCGCCAGACATGATTTCCGCATCGTAAATGACGTCGTACGGAATCTCAGCGTACGTCAACACCAACGTCACCGCATCGTCCCAAGGCTGTTTGCCGTCGGGGCTATAGACGGCGATTTTTGGTGCCACCTCCAGCTTGACGCGTTCGGTGTTGGATTCGGGATGGGCGATTTCGGTGAGGATCTGACTGGCCTGCACATCGGCGATGACCTGGTGGCTGATGCCCCGGATCACACATTCCTGTTGCACAGCAACCAAGTTGGGCACAAGAAAACTGCCCCCGCGGTAGTTCAGCAGCCATTCGACTTCCACCTCCTGCTCGAGCAACCAATAGGCCAGACCGTAAGCTTTTAAGTGGTTGGACTGGCTGTCGTCCATGGGAATGAGCAGCTGTGCAGAATGAGCGACGGAAATCGAAAACAAACCCACCGCCATCGCTACCACCAATCGACTGCGCAGTGCGCACAAAGCCTTCCGTACCATGCTGCAATTTACGGCGAAAGCCACCGCGAATTAGAATGGCGATTCCTCGTCCGTTCCGGGCTGGCCGGATGGGCCTTCGTTCATTTTGGACTGCACCGTCATCGTCGGCTGGTTCATGAAATCAGCATTCGGCCGCAAACCGTCCTGGAACTCGCCCCGATCAAATACCGGATTGGCAAAGGTGTCGTAATTCGCAAACTTGGCGAGGCGCTTGATGAAGCGCAGTTTGACCGTGCCCAACGCCCCGTGCCGGTGCTTGGCCAGAATCAACTCGCCCAACCCGGCCGTATCGATGCCGTCGGGGTGTTCGGTCAAGCCATAGTACTCCGCCCGGTAGATGAACGCCACCATATCCGCGTCCTGCTCAATCGCGCCCGACTCCCGCAGGTCGGACAGGATTGGACGCTTGTCCCCGCCGCGGGTTTCCACCATTCGGGACAACTGGGACAACGCGATGATTGGAATGTCCAGTTCCTTGGCGATGCTCTTGATCGAGCGGGAGATTGAGGAGATTTCCTGTTCGCGGTTGCCGTTGTTGTTGCCCGCCGTCATGAGCTGGAGGTAGTCGATAACGACCATCTCAATGCCGGCGGTAGACTTCAGGCGACGGCATTTTGCCCGCAACTCAAACACGCTCAAGGCCGGGGTGTCATCGATGTACAAGGGAGCATCCGACAGGCGGCCGATGCGTTCGTGCAATTGGGTGTACTCGTGCGGCTCCAAGTTGCCCTTGCGGAACTTATCGGAACTGATTTCCGTCTCGGCCGAGATCAAACGCTGCACTAGCTGCACGGCTGACATCTCCAACGAGAATACGGCGACGGGCACGTTGTACTCCACCGTGATGTTCCGCGCCATGGTCAACACAAACGCCGTCTTCCCCATACCGGGACGGGCGGCGAGGACGATCATGTCGGACTTTTGGAAGCCACCCGTGATGCGGTCCAGGTCCACAAATCCCGTCGAGACGCCGCTGACTCCCCCCTCCTGATTACGGGCGTTGTCGATGTCCTCGAGTGCTTGCCGCATGATGCTGCTCATGGACTCGTAGCTCTTGCGGATGTTGCCTTGGGCCACTTCGAACAGCTGCGATTCCGCCTCGTCGAGCAAATCCAGTACGTCCGTGGTCTCCTCAAACGCCTTCTGCGTGATGATGCTAGAGACGCGGATCAACTCGCGCTGGATGTACTTCTGCGCAATGATGCGGGCGTGGGCCTCGATGTTGGCGGAGCTGGCCACGCGAGCGGTCAACGCTGCGACGGCCTGTGCGCCCCCGACCTGCTGAAGATCTCCCAGTTTGCGCAAGGCCTCCGTGACCGTGAGGATGTCAATCGGCTCGGAGGCGTGGAAGAGGTCCACAATCGCGGCGTAAATCCGACGGTGAACGTCGCGGTAAAAGCTCTCGGGCTTCAACACGTCGATGACGGAGTTGACCGCTGTCTGCTCCATCATCATGGCACCCAACACCGCTTCCTCCAGCTCCAAGGCTTGGGGTTGCAACTTGCCCAATACCTCGGGCGAAAGGGCTTGGTTCGTGTTGCCGCGGGGTCGTACGCGGGCTACGGAACTGTCGGATGGAGAGGATTCATTCATGGCTGGGGTGGTCGAAGGTAGGGCTTGCTTTTGACCTTAACAGCATGGATAATTCACAACGCATTGACAAGGTTCTCAACAACCCGATGCGCCCGCTACTTTTGACACAATTCGAACGCCCACCATGCGCATTTCCACCCTCCTCATTTGCAGCACATTGCTGCTTTTCATCACCGGCTGCAACCGCGACAAAACCCCGCCAACCATCTCCGTGACGGAACCGGCCTACGACGGAAAGAACGTTCAATTCGGCGACGTGTTTTTCGTGGAATTCGAAGCCATTGACGATGCCGACGACGGCGGGTTGTGGCGCGTAGAGTTGCGCGGTGCGGATGGCATCACCCCCAAAACAGCCCAAGCAGGGCTTTGGGCGGGCGCTTCGACCGGCAACCTCATCATTGCTTTTGCACTGGATGCAACCTCCTGGCCCACGGGCCCCATGACCCTCGCGGTCTTAGCCGACGATGCCGCCGGTAACCGTGCGGCTGCCTTTCGGGATTTGAACTATACCGCCGCCGAGGATCTGCCCGAAGTCATCGTCGCGTTGACGGCCGAATCAGACGGCTCCAGTACCTTGGTGCGAACGGATGCTAACGGCGGCGAATTGGCCGACTGGACGGGATTGCCCGGCAGCACCAAGCTGACCTATGACGACGGGGTCATCGCGTTGGCAGATGATGCCGATGCCACGGTGCATTTGGTCGATTGGGAAACCGGCGAAGTGGCCAACGAATGGACGGACCCTGCGGTAGCTGGTACGCCACCCCACATCAAAGCGCTGCATCCGCTGGGTGTTCAGGCCGGATTCATCGTCGCCCACAGCGGCGGAGTGGTCGCCATCGATCCGTTGGGGAATTTGCTATTTGAACGGTTTTCGGAAGCGCCTTGGGTGCCCGTCGACGTGCGTTTCGACGGCACGACGTGCATCGTTTGGGAACGCAACGAGGCCACGGACAACCACCGGCTGCGGTCGTGGGATTTCCAAACGGGCGGCACCGGTCCCATCGTGGCGTTGGCCAACGCCCCCGACGGATGGGCCGTGGTTGGGCAACAGGACGGGGGCACCCCGGGCAATGTCTGCATGCTGCATGAAAGCGACGGCTTGACCCTCGTGAATACCGCCACGGGGGAGCTCTCAGATCTGTGCCCCCTGTTGGGGTCGGGTACGTTGGGATTAGTGCCGTATGGCTCGGTGGGGATCAACACCAGTGAAGCGCTGTTCCTGCGCGGGGAGTTCCTGTGCCGTCAGTCTATGGCACCTGTGGCATCGGGAAGCCAATGGCCCGTGGAAGGTCAATTGCAATCCATCCGTGCCCTCGCCTCGGGTGGGGTTGAGTTCAGCCGTGTCGTTTCGGGCGGCCTCGAACTGTGGCGCTGGGATGCCGCCGGAACCGTACCCGAACTGATCGCAATCGTCGCTGGAGTGAACACTTTGGATGTTGTTATTGTTAACGAATAGCAAGGCGGAAAATTCAGTTGAGTTGAACTGTAAATTTGCGTCTTTCCTCGGCAATGCTCCGGGCTCGACCTTCCCCCTTTCGTGTTTCGATGTTAGCCTATCCCCAAGAAGATCCTGATTTTGGTGTTGCCCTTTCGACGAGCTTGGTGCTCTTCGGATTTGATGGCTCGAACTTGCAAATTTTGCTGGCCCGTAGCAACCGCCCACCGTACAAGGGGGCGTTATTCCTGCCCAGCCGTTACCTCAACAAAGAGGACGAACTGATGCTTTCTGCGCGCAAAATGTTCGAACAGTTGTTCGGATACGAGGACCCCACCATGATTGAGCAGCTTCAAGCGTTTGGTAAGGTCTTCCGCCACCCGGGAGGGCGTATCATCAACATTTCCCACTATGCGTTGGTGCGGAAGGAAGACTTCCTGGCGGAAAACTGGGACAAGCACGGCATGCAGTGGGTCGCCTTCGACCAGGTACCCGATTTGGCTTTCGACCACAACGAAATTGTTCAGTACGCCAAGGAGCGCCTCAAGCGCCGCGTCAAGCGCCGTCCGGTCGGTTTCCGCCTTTTACCCGATGAATTCACCTTGGGCCAGCTGCAAAACTTCTATGAAACGGCCCTGGGTAAGACGTTTGATAAACGTAACTTCCGCAAGAAGCTCTTCAAGACCACGCTGCTCATCGACCTCGAAAAGAAAGCCGACGGCAAAGCCCCCGGTCAGCACAAAGGCTCACAGCTCTTCTCCTTCAATAAGGACAAGTACCAGAAGATGAAGATCCAGGGGTACGACTTTTTGTTCTAAGGGATGGTTATTCACACGTCGAGCCAAATTCTCCAAGCAGAATCAGCAAATCCGACACTGAAATCAACCCGTCACCATCATTGTCTGCTTGACATGAGGGGTCGCTAGCCGGATCGCATCCTTCACCACACGAGCCGTCGTCGATAGTGGCGAGTGGATTGAAATTGCCCGCTTCAGGGTCCGTACATCCCGCAAATTCACAGCTACCATCGTCCATCGTCGCGAAGGCTAAGAAGTTTTGAGCCGTCGGACAGGGAGTTGGGCCAGCGCCACTTGGAGGGAGCACAATGCAGCGAGCAGGAGGCACGCTACGCCTTGATATAAGCGATTCATTTGGCGGGTTAAATTCTACAACATACTAAAAGTATCCTGCAAAATCAACAGCCCATCGCCAATTCAGGCGGATCAAGCGCACTACCCTAACACCGCCGCCTTCACCCGCTCCACCGCGTCGAGTTTCTCCCACGGGAACAATTCAACCGTAACAGTCACCTCCGTGCCTTCCGGGCTGACAAAATGCTTTGTCTTTGTTTCGGGCTGACGGCCCATGTGACCGTAGGCTGCCGACTCCTCATAAATGGGTGTGCGCAGTTTGAAGTGCTGTTCGATGTCGTACGGCTTGGTCGGGAACAAAGACTGGATCTTTGCCGCAAGTTCGCCGTCTGAAATTCCGGCACGGCTCGTCCCGAAAGTGTTAACATAAAACCCAACCGGTTCGGCAACACCAATGGCATAGGCCAACTGCACCAGCACTTCGTCACACACGTCTGCCGCTACCAGGTTTTTGGCGATGTAACGCGCAGCGTACGCAGCCGAACGGTCCACCTTCGACGGATCCTTGCCGCTGAATGCACCGCCGCCGTGGGCGCCGCGACCGCCGTACGTGTCGACGATGATTTTGCGGCCAGTGAGGCCGGTGTCTCCGTGCGGACCGCCGATCACGAACTTCCCGGTTGGGTTCACGTGCAATTTAATGTCGTCGCCGAACAGGGCCTGCACTTCGGTGCTCATCTGCGCTTGAACACGCGGGACGAGGATGTCGCGAACATCTTGCTTGATTTTGGCCAACATCGCTGCTTCTTCATCGAAGTCATCGTGTTGGGTGCTAACCACGATGGCCTCAATCCGCTCGGGCGTGTTGTCGTCAGCGTATTGAATGGTCACCTGGGACTTAGAGTCCGGGCGCAGGTAAGGCATCGGGCTGGGCGACTCACGGCGGATGGCGGCGAGCTCCTGCAACAGGCGGTGCGAGAGGTCGAGCGGAAGCGGCATGTAGTTGGCCGTTTCCTTGCAAGCATAACCGAACATCATGCCTTGGTCGCCCGCGCCTTGCTCCTCAGGCTGGGTGCGTTCTACGCCTTGGTTGATGTCACTGGACTGCTCGTGGATGGCGCTCAACACCCCACATGATTGGGCGTCAAACATGTACTCGCTCTTCGTGTAACCGATGCGCGAAATCACATCGCGGGCGATGGTTTGTACGTCCAAGTAGGCTTGGCTTTTTACCTCGCCCGCGAGGATGACTTGCCCAGTGGTCACCAGCGTTTCACACGCGACCTTGGAGCTGGGATCAAACGCCAAAAATTGGTCAATCAAGGCATCGCTGATCTGATCAGCAACCTTATCGGGATGTCCTTCTGATACGGACTCGGAGGTAAAAAAGTAGCTCATGCTGTAGCGACAAAAGTAAGCAAGCAACTTTCACCATTTCACTTCAGACTTTTCATCAAGAACACCTAGCACCCTTCACTATCCACACCGCTGACTGAGCCCACTCCCGTTCCAACTACAAAATCAACGAGATGCAGAAGTAAACCTGTCAATATGGGGTTATAGGAGAATTTAAAGAAGTGCTAAAAGGTTCTGAACCTCAGAGAAAGAAAATATATTAGACAACCAAACAAAAACTTGCAGATATGATTACGCAAAACGCAGTAGAAACAGCACAAGAAAAATGGGGCAGCGGAGTTGTAAAGATTGGCTCCCTGAAAGATGACCGAGGAGCATGTGAAGAATACACAAGTGCTTTTTTGGACGAACGATACAACTTTGGAAACGGCACCGTCCTGTTTAAGCCAACCAAGTGCGCTCACCAACAATTTCGTGCAACCAAGGCTGAGGCGTTGTCCTACTTCATCGCTGGAGAGGACCGTGCGTGCTCGGAAGATGGAGGATTTGCAATCCAACCATGGACCAAGGTGCGATTCGAAAATACAGGCTTTATCCTCGAAGAATCCCGGGCCATTGCGATGGGAAACTACTTCTTCACAACCACTGACGGCGTCGAAGTAAAAGTAGAATACACGTTCGGTTACATTCTTGTCGCAGGTGAGTTGAAGATTGATGTACATCATTCTTCATTCCCTTACAATCCTTAATCAACGACGAGATAACACTTAGAAAAGGGAA
>DJYV01000003.1:0-1141 GCA_002448555.1 Flavobacteriales bacterium UBA6969 | reverse complement strand
CCGGATGGTGACCCCTGATAGGTCCCACTCCGAGCGAATGTGGTTTTCCAAAAACCGCTTGTACGGGTCCTTGATGTACTGCGGCAAGTTGCAGTAGAAGGCGAATGTTGGCGTCTGCGACTTGATTTGGGTCACGTACTTGATGCGCACCATTTTGCCTTTATACATCGGCGGAGGCTGGTTCTGAATGATGGGCAGTAAGAAGTCGTTCAGCTGGCTCGTGGGAATCTTATAGTTCCGGTTCTCATACACCTCCATCGCCTCTTCGAATGCCTTTAAGATGCGCTGCTTCGTCAAGTTGGACGTGAACAAAATCGGCACATCCGTAAACGGAGCGATACGCTCCCTAATGACCCCTTCGAACGTCTTCATGGTTTGGTGGTCCTTCTCAATGAGGTCCCACTTGTTCACCAGAATCACGACACCCCGGTAGCTGTTTACAACCTGCCAGAAAATCGTCTGGTCCTGACGCTCCATACCGTTCTTTGCATCGATGAGGAGCAGGCACACATCGCTCTGTTCAATGCTTCTGATGGTGCGGACGGTGCTGTAAAATTCCAGCTGGTCTTCGATCTGCTTTTTGCGCCGCAATCCCGCTGTATCGATCAGCTCAAAGTCGAATCCGTACAAGTTGAAGTGGGTGTGTACGCTGTCGCGCGTGGTGCCCGCAATGTCTGTGACGATGTTCCGTTCGTTGCCCACCAGCGTGTTGATGAGCGTGCTCTTACCCACATTGGGACGTCCAACCACAGCAAACTTGGGCAAGCCGCTGTCCTCCTGATTTCCCTCATCGGGCAACAATGTCACCAAAGCATCCAAGAAGTCCCCCGTACCGTAGCCGCTTGAGGCGCTGACCGGGTGGACGTCGCTGTCCAAGCCCAACCGATAGAACTCGCTCGTCAATTGGTCGTGTGTTGCGGTATCCACTTTGTTGCACGCGAGCATGACCGGTTTGTTGCTCTTGCGAATTAGGCGAGCAATATCCTCGTCCAAATCAGTCAATCCCGTCTGGCCGTCAACCATGAACAAGATCAACGCCGCTTCCTCGATGCTGATTTGCACTTGCGCGCGAATCGCTGCCTCGAACGTATCGTCACTTTTGGTAATCCATCCACCTGTGTCGATCACGGTGAACTGGCGC
>DJYV01000155.1:3713-8192 GCA_002448555.1 Flavobacteriales bacterium UBA6969 | reverse complement strand
TCCTTGATGGCGTCCTCAGAAGCCGCGTGGTACACACCGCGCAGGTAGCCTTTGCTGTCCATCAACCAAAGCGTGGCGATGTTGTCGGGGTCCGAGGGGTCCCGCTCGATCATGAAAGATTCCGCAATGATGGCATCGATGTCGGTTTGCTTGCCAGTGAGGAATTGCCACTTCCCGTCAAAACCGTTGTAGCGCGTGTTGCGCTCGACATACTTGGCCAGTACTTCGGGCGTGTCGTGCTCAGCGTCCAACGTGAAGCACACGGTGGTGATGTCGCTCTCGTCGCGGTACCGAAAGTTGGGCCAGAGCAGTTGCTTAGTCACTTCCGCCACGTGCGGCGCATCGGTCGCAAAAAAGGCCGCTAGCCACACTTTGCCGTCGAGCGATCGCGAATCGAATGGCTCGCCGAGGTGATTGGTCAACGCGAACGGCTGCACCCGTTGGACATTTTCGCTAAATGCTTCAGTGGTGCCGTCTTCGGTGAAGTACGGAAGGGTGTTGAAATGGTGCTCTCCGTGGACGCCCAATACCATGAGTCCAATCAAGGGCAACGCCAGCATGATGCCCAACAGGACCGTATACTTCTTGAGGATTTTGGAAATGGGAGCGCTCACAGAAAAGAAACCGGTGAACCGGCGGTGAAGTTCAACCCCCGAAAGGGTTCAAATGCACCGGCTCAGTGCAGGGTATTGAAGTTGCCTAAATGCCCGAAACCTTCGGAGATGGCAATGAATAGCAGGTACCCAATGAAGAGCATGTAGGGCGCAAGGATGACTTTTTTGAGGTTGCTGCGCTCATCCCCCAAGTGCATGAACACCAAAACGATGTACGCAGCCTTCACCAACGTCAGGATGATGAATGACCACTTGATCATGGTCCAAGTGAACGTCTCCGAGCGCTTGAAGTAGATACCCATCATGACTTCCACCGTCGTCAGCAAGGTGAGGATGCCCGTAACCTTCCAGATGTTCTTGCGGATCTTGGCGCCTTCTTCTTCGCTGTGGTGGGAATTGAGGGCGTAGCTATCGTTTACAATGAGGTCGTCGCGTTCCATGGTTGCTGGGGTTAAAACTGAGCAGGGTTAGACCAGGTAGAAGAAGGTGAAAACAAAGACCCATACGAGGTCTACGAAGTGCCAGTACAGGCCGATTTTCTCCACCATTTCGTAGTGCTTACGGCGTTCAAATACGCCTTGAATCACCATGATGAAAATGATGATGTTGATGACCACACCCGAGAATACGTGGAATCCGTGGAACCCGGTGATGAAGAAAAAGAAGTTCGCGTAGGCTTGCTGAATCGCATACTCATTGTCGTGCATGTTCGCACCAAAAGCGAAGGTGCCGGAGCGTGCATTCCAAAGTTTCATGGCCTCATCGCCACTGACGAAGGATTCGTTCTCGACGTACTTGTTGAGCGTTAGTGCATGCAATTCCGCTTCGTGAGAGTGCTCACCAACCTCAACCAACTTGATGCCGTGGTCGCTCTCCACCAAAGAGACGTTGGGCTCGCCTTCTATCCAAGGCTCAGCCAAATGGCCAAAGTGATGGTCCATGAAGACCGGATCGCCCTTGGACAGGTTGAACACTTCGCCGTCGTCTGCAGTGACTGTGACGTTCTCTGCCAACAGGAACGAACCGCCGCTGCCGTGGATGAAGTGCGACCATTCCCAAGCCTGGGAGCTGAGGAAGAAAAAGCCCCCGATGATCGTCAATCCGAGCCAGCGGATGACGCCGCTCTTGTCGTTGCGGTGACCGGCCTCAACAGCGAGTACCATGGTGACCGAAGACACAATGAGGATGAACGTCATCAAAGCCACGTAGATGAGCGGGTATTCTCCTTCCAAACCGGGGAGTGCACGGAAGACTTGCTCGCCAATGGGCCAAGCATCTGTGCTGCTGGCGCGAACGAATCCATATGCGGTGAGCAATCCTCCGAACGTCAATGCGTCCGACACGAGGAAATACCACATCATCATCTTTCCATAACTAACGCTGAAGGGTGAGCGACCTCCTCCCCAGAGGACGTCTTTCGAAATGGCTTTAGTTACTTCTCCGCCCATGGCTACAATTTGGCTGTAAATTTAATCAAATGCTTGCAACGAAACACCTTTTTTGTGGCCAGCAAACAATCAACGTGGTATTTCGTTCAATTCCCCCGCGAATTTTTAGTTCAAGAAGAACAAAAATGCGAACAGGTACAGCCACAGAGCACCCATGAAATGCCAGTAAATGCTGAGGGATTGGAGCCGGACCACATCGCCAGAGTGGATGGTCCCCAAGGCCACGCGTATGCCATTGACAAGGAGGTAAATAAACCCGAAAATGAGGTGCAAAATGTGCACCGCAATCAAGGCCCACAGGTACCCACCACCGGAGTTGGAGGTGCGTGCTACGTCCCGCGTAATCGGCTTGACCATCAGCTCGTCGTTCGACGCATAAAATTCTTGGCGCTCGGGACTGTAGATCAATGGAAGGCCGTTGCGGGAAACTTCATAGTCCTCGCCGTAGACGGCGCCGCTTTCCATGATGGATTCGATGCTGTTCCACCGGTAGGCGTCCATGCCCGAGTCATGTTCACTCACCGACCAGCCCATGCCCAAGTCGGCCATGCCTTGCCAGCCTTCCGCTTGGCTCAGGGTGAAACCAATGCCGAACAACAGTGTGCCGCCCAAGGCTGCGAGGGTTTTGACTTTGTCTCCTGCCCGCATCCACCGCACGGCCAACCACAAGGCGACCGAGGAAAGCACCAACAAACCATTGCTGATCCAAAACGGCGTGGTAGGCGTCACGTGCACCCAGTATTGGCCCATGTTAGAGACAATGTAGGCGCTGGTAAAGCCCGCGAACAGCATCACGATGGCGAAAACGATGAAGTACATCAACATCTTCTTCGTGCGCTCGCGTACAGCGGGGTCGTGTCCTTCAAAAACGTCGGGTTTGGCAGCTGAAGTCTGGGCCATGTTCAATCAAATTTTATCAAGTACGTAGGCGATTTGCACCACTGGCAGGTACGCAAAAGAGGCAAACATCAGTTGCCGCGCGTGCTTGCGGTCCAAGGTGCGATAGAGCTTGACGGCCGGAATCATGAACCCAATGCCGCAGAGGATGGCCACGCTCAAGGCGATGTTGCCCACCATCGGGGATCCCGTCGGAAGGGCCCACGGCAGCAGCGATGCAGGGATGCAAAACGCGGTGTACATCAAGATTTGCCAAGCGCTTTCTTTGGTTCGTCCGGCCCGGAAGGGCAGCATGTGGTACCCAGCTTTCTGGTAGTCGTCGTGGGCGAGCCAAGCGATGGCCCAGAAATGCGGGAACTGCCACATGAACTGAACAGCAAACAACGTCCCAGGTTCGATGCCGAAGTCCCCCGTGGCCGCAACATACCCGATCATGGGTGGCAATGCACCCGGGAAGGCCCCAACAAACACGCTGAGGGTCGAACGGCTCTTTAGCGGCGTGTAGATGAACGCGTACGAAACCAACGCCGCAACACCCAACCAACCGCTGAGGGGATTCAAGGTAAACAGGCACCCCAAGCCGATGATGCCGGCGAGGACACTGTACAGAATCGCCTGCGAGGGTTCCATGCGGCCAGCGGGAAGCGGGCGCTCGGCGGTGCGCTCCATCAAGCCGTCCACGCGTTTTTCAATGACCTGGTTCAATCCATTCGAAGCACCCGTAAGCAGGTAGCCGCCGATGGTCAACAGCAGGAAGCTTTTGAGGTTCAAGGTCTCCACGGCCATGAACCAGCCGAGGATTGCAGACATGACCACGAAGAAGCCGAGACGGACCTTGAAGAGTGCTGCGATGTCTTTCATGTTCCCAAGTTGGGGGGCAAAATTACGCAGCAGTGCGGGATATCACCTCACCAATTTCGTTCTTCAAGGACACGGTTAAGCCGAATACCGCATTCCACTCGCCACCAGTTTTCGGTTCCCAGGTCGCCGGCGCGGTGGTTTTGCATGGCGCGGACGAACACCTGCTGCCCGTCGAGCCTCGGAAAGTCGTGGCCTACATCGATCCACGAGAGCCGTTGCGTGATGAGGTCCGTGTCGCCGGCGATGCCGTCACCGGTGTAGCCCAATTCCACGCCGTAATCCGCTGGACGTGTGACGTAGGAGAGCAGCGGGTTGGAACCAATGCTGAAGGTGGGCTCCTTGTCGAGTTCAACGGCTTCATCCGCACCCTGCTGCCGCAAGACGATACCGGCGTGTGCACTCCAAGCGCCGCGTTCCCACCGCACATGGGCACGGCCTTCAATGAAATTGCTGCCCGCCGGGTGGGCGAGCGGTTGGCGGTTGTGCGTCCAACTTTGAGCAGGTGCCGCGTGCGCGTAGGTGTAAGGGCGGACAGCACAGGCCTCCATGACCGCGCCCCATCCATTGGAAGGGTGTCGCCACGACGCGGTTCCGAGCAATCCCCACTTATTGGCCCACCACTGATCCGGACTGAATACCTCGCTGACGACCAATTCATC
>DJYV01000155.1:0-3330 GCA_002448555.1 Flavobacteriales bacterium UBA6969 | reverse complement strand
GAGTGCCGCACCAATCAATGCATTGTCTGCCGACCCCAAGGCGTATTCGGCCGGTCGGAAGGCGACCACGGGTAAGGCATAGTCGGGTTCAAATCGGGACGTATAGCCGCTGTCGGCACCCAACCAGGTAACGGCGCCGAACAATGTTCCGGTCCAACCTGGAGCGATTGCCACGTTGATGGCGTGGCTCGCCAACCAACTGCCACGTTTGTCAACGTAAGCGCCTGGGCTCAGTTGTCCGGACCCCGGGAAATCCGCCGGGCTACCGACGGTCCGGTGCTGGGTGTGTGCGATCATATGGACGTAGGAGATGCGCTCGGTGTTCAACACGATGCGCGCAAACGGAAGCGGCGCAGCTTGCCGGTCCAGCCAAAGGGAACGCCAGCCCTTGCCCCAATGGTGGCGACGGTTCCCGGCTTCGATTGCCAGGGATGGGCTGATGCTGTAGCCAACGGTTCCAACGATCCGGGCAAGTGCGATGTCGGCCTGGTTTGGATTCCAAGCCCAGCCCATGCCGTCCCATGTGCCCCATTGCCACGCTTCGTTCCAGTCGTCCGCACTGACGCCGGCGACACGCCAATGTTCAGCGTGCCCATGGGTGTAGAGTCGGTCGTGTGTCCAATCCCACTTCATGCCCAGTTGCCAGCCAACGCCCCCAGCAGACGGCCAGTCCCAAGCTGCGCCCCGGATCAATGCGCCTGGGCTGTACTGCAGTGCGCCGTAGCCTTGAACATCCAGTTCTCTGTTGGTGGTGTCATTCGTTTGCACCACTGCAGGCCAAAAGCCGCCAGCTCCGGGTGTCCAGGCGCCAATATCCCAATGGTCACTGACGAGTTCTTGCGCGTGGCCGCGGCATGGCCATCCCATGCAGGCGAAGAGAAAAAAGAAAAGGATGAGACGGGCGCGCATCATACCCGCAAGGTACAATCAAGCAACAGCCGATTCGGAAGCTTCTTGTTCCTTGTGTTTGTCGACAGCTTCGCACAGCAGCTGATCGCGTCGTTGGGCCAATTTGTGTTGGCCTTTGGTGCTGCTCAACACAGGAAGGAACCAAAGGAAGCTCAGAGCAAACAAACCGAAGAACATGCCTTCTTCTTCCAACTGTGGAAAGAGGTAAGGCCGTGCCCATGCAATGCACAAAATGCTCAACGAGAAGATGTACACAAACAACGACGTCTTCGTGTGATTCCGCGTGCGCATCATCAAACGGTGGTGAAGGTGGTTCCGGTCGGGGCTGAACGGGCTGATGCCGCGTGCTGCCCGCATGCAAAACGCCCGCAACGTGTCCACTAGGGGATATGCCAAGATGCTCATGGCTATGACCGGCTTGGAGATGCCCGTCCATGCATCGGGGACCCATTCTTGGGGCGTGTTGATGACGTGAGTGGACAAAGCGTAGGCCACGAGCCCTATCAAGAGGGACCCGCTGTCACCGAGGAAGATGCGCGCAGGAGCAAAATTGAACACCAAAAAGCCCAGCATGGCTCCCGCCAAGGTCAGCGCAAGGATGGCGTCGGAGGTTTGCCCAGTATTCATAAACCAAAAGGCAAATGCGGACATCGCAATCACGGAGTAACCGCCTGCCAATCCGTCCACGCCATCAATCAAATTCAGTGCATTGACAACTACGATGTATACGAACAGGGAAAAGAAGAGCGACAGCGCTTCGGGAAGTTCTTCGATTCCAAACAAGCCCCCAAATGTTTGAATCTTGTAGCCGCCTATCGTGATGAGCATCAAGCCTACCACGAGGTGTACCAATAGTTTTTTGGAAGCTGACAAGCCGATGATATCGTCTTTCAATCCCATGAAAAAGATCATCACGGTGCACGCGGCCATTGCCGAGCCGGCCTGGAACACTTCGGTCGCCGGAGCCGGTCCTATTGCCAACCAGAAAAACACATTGATCAACAAAGCGGCAAAAATCATCACACCGCCGATGGTCGGCACCGCACGCGTATGAATTTTCCGAGGGTCCTCCGGTAAATCCATCAGGCCTTTTTCCCGCGCCACCTTAATCAAGGTTGGCATGCCAAAAAGCACGATCAAAAACGCTGTTATGGCGACGAGAAATATCATTTATTCGCTAAAATATTTAAATAAAAACAACACAATATGGTGTTGCCTTGGAATTTATGATTATTCCAATGTGAACAATTAGAATACGATGGAAACCCGCCGAGGGTTACTCAGTCCCAGTTGAGGACGCCGGCATGCACGCCGAGTCGCAGTCGGGTGTAGCCTTCAAACAGTGTGTCGGTCAGCTTAGGACTGCATTGTCCGATGCCTATCCACAGGCGCAAGGGCCACACGGGTTGGAATTCGAACAGCACGTCCGCATACCACGTTGCAGCGAGGTCGGTTTGTTCCGCTGCGGCGCGGAGCATCCACCGCTCTTGAACGCGCATGCGGGTCTCCACCCGAAGGCTTTCGCTCCACAGGCTTTGGAGGTTGATGCCGGCGTTGCCCAATTCGGTTTGTATCGGTCCCAAGCTGCCATTGGCAATGGTGTGGCAATCGCGGCAGTGGCTGGGGTCCCGTTTGGCCCATTCTGCGCGCGCCATCCAGCGGTCGCCGGCTGCGTGAAGGCCCGCGACTTGGGTGAGGGGCGCCACGGATTGCGTACTTCCAATCCACGTCAAGGATTGTTGGGCGTAAGCGGTGATGCGGGCCGAGGCGATGCGCTGGTGAAATTGGACATCGAGGCCTGCGACGTGCCGAGTGGGGGTGTACAGTTCACCTTCCTCGAATCCGAGCGTTTCCCATCCTCCAGCTGCCTCCTGACGTCTCACTTCCCAACTGAAATTGTAGACGCCTTGGACCACGAAGTGGGATCCGATGCGCTGTTCGTGGGTGAGGAAAATGGCGCGGCTGCGTTCGAGTAGCGCTTCAGCGGTTTCCCCGAGAGGCCCACGCCGAGCGGATATCCAGCGGGTCGACCACAGGCTCGTTCGGTGTTGCGCACGCCGGTGGGTCACTCGCAGGTACGGTGCAGGTGCGGCATGCCGGGACAAAAAAGCACTCGCTCGCCCCGTCCCAATGTGCAGGGCGTCGACCCCGGCGTCCCAACCCCATGCTCGGTACTGGCGTCCTACCCAGCCGCGTGTGAACATGACGTCGAAGTATGCTTCGTCCACCGTATTGTACCCGTCGTCTCTGCCCAATTTGGCTCGGCCCCAACCCGGGATCCGGTAATCCGTCGCCCAGAAGCCGAGCAACGGTTCCGCCAAGCCTTGGCGCTCGAGCAACTCGCCTCCCACGTGCCACTTGCCGTCGATGACGCCCTGAAAACGCACCCCGCGGATATTGTCCCACCAACTGCGCGTTTGG
>DJYV01000079.1 GCA_002448555.1 Flavobacteriales bacterium UBA6969 | reverse complement strand
GATGAAAGCCCGACATCCGGAAGGTTGCCCATTCATTAGATGCGCGAGTAAAGCGGAAGTTGTGGTTTTGCCGTGGGTGCCGGCTACGGCCAAGGTGGGCTTGTTTTCGGTCAGCCAACCGAGCACCTCGCTGCGCTTGCCCATGCGGCAGCCGCTCTCGCGGGCGCGAACGAGCACCGGGAATTCATCGGGGACAGCAGGTGTTCGAACGACAAGGGCTCGCTCGTGGGGCACTTCGTCCAACCAGCGATTGAAATTGGCCAAGGCCTCAGCCTCGGATGCTCCAGCGCTGATGGACATGCCGGAGGCCTTTAGTTGTGCGATGAGCTCCGAATCCGTCCGGTCGTACCCGGCTACCGCCACCCCCTCGGCATGCAGGTAGCGTGCAATGGCGCTCATGCCAATGCCGCCGATTCCGACGAAGTACGCGTGTGTGGTGCCGGTCATAAGAGCTTTTCCAATTCGCTGACGACGTCGTTGGCTGCTTCTGGACGTGCGGCGTTGAGGAGATTGGTTTGCAAGGATTTTGCACGTTCTGAATCCTCTAACAGACCAACAATTGCGGCCTCCAGGCCGTCAACCACCTCCGAATCAGGGAGCAGAATGGCTCCATCTCTGTCGCTGAGGGAGCGGGCGTTTTTCGTCTGGTGATCTTCGGCGACCACGGGTGAAGGGACGAGGATGGTGGGTTTACCCACCAAGGCCAATTCGGCAATGGACATGGCGCCGGCTCGGCTGGCGATGACTGTGGCGCAGCGATAGGCGAGGTCCATGCGGTCGATGAAACCCAAACAACGGATGCCTGCTTGCACGGGGTCAGGCCAGGTTTGCATGCGCGTGCGCATCGAATCGTGGTACCGGGCGCCGGTTTGCCAGATGAGGTCAAACGGCAACGCCTCAGTCGTTCCTTCGACCATGCGGCAGACCGCTGCATTCATGGAAGCCGCACCAAGGCTACCGCCCATGACAAACACCACCGGACGGCTTCCGTCGAATTCAAAGTGCTTCCACGCGGCCTCCTTGGTTTGACCGTGGTCAGAAACGGCATCGAGCACCTGCATTCGCAGCGGATTACCAGTCTCCACGATGCGGTCCGCCAGAAACCAACGCTCCAGCCCGGGGAATCCGGCACAGATCAGCCATACGCGCTTCGCCAGCAACCGGTTGGTGATGCCCGGGAATGAGTTTTGTTCTTGAATGGCGGTGGGAATGCCCATCTGCGCGGCTTGGTGGAGCACCGGCCCGCTGGCAAATCCGCCCACGCCGACGACCAATTCCGGCCGAAAGCGGCGGAGGATACGGCGTGCGTTCCACAGGGAGCTGATCAGTTTGAATGGAAACAACCAATTGCGCAAGCTGCGCCAGTTGCGGTCTACCCCGGTGATCCAAAGTCCCTTAATGGAATACCCAGCGGCAGGTACTTTTTCCATTTCCATCCGGCCTTTGGCGCCCACAAACAGGATGTCGCACTGCGGATGCCGACGTTTGATTTCGTCGGCAATAGCCAATGCGGGGTGGATGTGACCACCCGTTCCCCCTCCGGAGATAATGACGCGGTTGAGGGGGTGCGTAGAATCAGCCATGGGGTTGGGGTTCACGGACGATTCGGTTGCCCGTAGGCCGGGTTTTCTTGGGTGATTTTTCCCAATTATCGGGGTCGGTCACGGACCGAGATACGGCCAAGATCATGCCGATGGCGAGGCAGGTGAAAATCATGGAAGTTCCGCCGTAAGAGACCATGGGCAAAGGTTGCCCAGTCGTGGGAAACAGCCGAACCGCGACGGCCATGTTAATCATGGCTTGGAAGACCAGCATGAAGCCCAGGCCCATCGCGAGCAATCCACCAAAATGCCTCGGACAGCGCGTCGCTGTGCGCATGGTCCGGTACAGCAGGATCAAATACGCCAGCACCAATCCCAATCCGCCGATGACCGCCCCCCATTCCTCAATGATGAAGGCGTAAATCATGTCCGAATAGGGGTGGGGTAAAAAGTTGCGGGAAGTTCCGGTTCCCGGTCCTGTTGGCAGCAGGCCGCCCCGGTTGATGGCCACTTGGGCCAGTTCGATTTGGTATTCGAGAGCATCACCTTCCTCAGCGGCCCCGAAGCCGGCAAAGCGTTCCAAACGCCCGGCCCACGTTCCGAAACGCGGCAGCGCCTCAGGCACGGCCTTGCCGATGCCATACAGCAGCACGAGCCCCAATACGCCAATCCCCGCAATGCGCGCCATGTGCCGCCACGGCACACCGCCGATGAACAGCATACCCACGCACACCACGCCGAGCAGCGCTGCGGTCGAAAAGTCGGCCGGCAGGATGAGCCCGCAGATGATTCCGATGGGGATTAAAATCGGCAAGACACCCGCCCGGAAGTCGTGCAATTGCGTGCGCCGGTTGTTCAATTCCCGTGCCACATAAGTAACCAGTACCACTTTAGCGAAATCGGACGTTTGCAGCGTCAGTCCCACGAAGGGAATGCGCAGCCAGCGTTTGGCGTCGTTGATGTCCGCCCCAAATGCCAGGGTCAACACCAGCAGGACGGCGGCCACCCAGATGAGCACCTGGGAAATCCGGGAGAAGTACCGGAAGTTGACCTTGTGAATGAGGAGCATAACGCCCCACCCGAGGGTGAGCATGACCCCTTGTTTGAACAGGAAACGCAATGAACCACCGTCCGACTTATACGCCAACGACGAAATGGCGCTGTATACCGCCAACAGCGATAGCAGGCTGAGGATCAAGGTGACCATCCAGATGACCTTGTCCCCTTCCAACCAGGCGCCGATGCGCCGGTGCAGGTTCATGCTGCTCCCGTCGGACATGTTCAGAGGTTGCGTACCGCTGCCTTGAATTCGCGTCCGCGTTCTTCGTACGAACCGAACAGATCAAAACTCGCACACGCCGGAGACAACAGGGCCGTATGGCCGGGCGTGCCTAATTGGTAGGCCAGCTGAACAGCTTCGGCTGCGGTGCTTACCTCATGGCAGCTCTCCACGCGGTCGCCGAAGGCGTCGATGAGTTTCTTGTTGTTTTTGCCGAGGCAAATGAGGTGGTCGACCTTGGCCGTAACAAGGTGCAACAGGGACGTGTAGTCGTTGCCCTTGTCCACACCGCCAGCGATCCAGATGATCGGCCCTTCGGTGCTTTCGAGTGCGTACCAGGTACTGTTGACGTTGGTGGCTTTTGAGTCGTTGACAAACGTGATTTCGTTGGTCTCGACGACAAACTCCATGCGGTGCTCGATGGCGTCAAATTGCGCGAGGCTGTCGCGGATGCCTTCTTTGCGGAGTTCGAGTGCGCGGGCAGCGACGCTGGCTGCCATGCTGTTGTACAGGTTGTGTTTGCCCTGCAATGCCAATTCTTGGATGGTCATGGTAAATGGGTTTTGATGAGGAATGTTGATTGTGAATTCGTTGGGTTGATCAGGGGTGTCGACCGAGGCCGTTCCCCAGGGATGGAGGCCGTGTGCGGCCAGGTTGTTTTGCAATTGAGATTCGGTCTGCCCAGTCGACACGGCCACCACGCGGGCGGCAAGCGTCCCCGCAGCCTGGTCGCGTTTCCAGCGGGCCATGGACAGCGGGTCGTCGGCGTTGAGGACGAGGAGGTCCGAGCCGTTTTGGTGGGAAGCAATGCGCCACTTGGAATCGGCGTATTGTTCGATGTCGTTGTTGTACCGGTCGAGGTGATCCGGGGTGATGTTTAGGAGCACCGCGACGTCCGGTCGGAAGGAGTTCACCCCATCCAACTGGAAGCTGCTTACTTCCACCACTTGCACGGCGGCAGGCTGCGCGCGTTCGCTCACATCGCGTGCCCAGCTCTTGCCGATGTTCCCCACGCACGCTACGTCGCACCCGGCGTCTTCAAACAACGCCGCGATGAGGGCCGTGGTGGTGGTTTTGCCGTTGGACCCGGTCACGGCGATGACCCGTTCGCCGTCGGTGCGTGCGTAGCGGCTGGCAAATTCAATTTCGCTGATGAGCTCCCCGCCGGCCGCCTTGACGCGTTCCACAAGCGGAGCGGTTTCGGGAATGCCCGGGCTTTTGATAATCGGAGCACCGGCAGCGGCAGCGTCGAGCACACGTGCCTCGTCGTGTCCGTTGGCCTCCCATTCCACGCCCGCAGCATCCAACTCGGCGGCACGGTCAGCCGATACCGTACCCGCGTCGCTCACCCACGGCTGCAAACCCTGGCGCACCGCGAGCAGGGCAGCACCTGTGCCGCTTTCGCCTGCTCCGAGTATGGGTACGATGGGGTGGGACATGGGGTTATCGAACTTTCAGGGTGACGATGGTGACAACGGCCAACAGAATGCCGACGATCCAGAACCGTGCGGTGATCTTGGACTCGGGGATGTTCTGCTTCTGGTAGTGGTGGTGAAGCGGCGCCATCAAGAAGATGCGCCGGCCTTCACCGGTCTTACGTTTAGTGTATTTGAACCACCCGACCTGCAACACGACCGACAGGTTTTCTATTAGGAAGATTCCACACAGCACCGGCAAGAGGAGCTCTTTGCGGATGGCAATGGCAAATGCAGCGATGATGCCGCCCAACGCCAAGCTTCCGGTGTCACCCATGAAGACTTGCGCTGGGAAGGCGTTGTACCACAGGAAAGCGATGCACCCGCCCACAAAGGCGGCGATGAACACCACCAGCTCTTCCGAGCGGGGGATGTAGTGGATGTTGAGGTAATCCGCCGTGACGATGTTGGAACTCACGTAGGCCAAAACCGCCAAGCCCAAGCCGATGATGGCGCTGCTGCCGGTGGCCAAGCCGTCGATGCCGTCCGTGAGGTTGGCGCCGTTGCTGACCGCCGTAACAATCAGAATCACCAAGGGAATGAACGCCAACCAGCCCCAACCCACAGCCCAGTCGCCCATCCAGGCGACCAAGCGCTCGTAATCGAAGCTGTTGTCTTTCATGAACGGCACGGTGGTTTCAGAGGACTTTTTCGCTTCCCATATGGGGAGGCCGCTGTCGGCTTCAAACACCTCAAAAACGGTCCCGTCGGTCGCCGTCATTTCGACAACTTGACCGGAGTACTCGCGGTCGGCGGGGTCTTTGATGGTCACGTCGGGGTGCCACCACATAATGGAGCCCACGATGATGCCCACGCCGACTTGGCCGATGACCTTGAACTTCCCCGCCAGTCCTTCCTTGTTTTTCTTGAAGACCTTGATGTAGTCGTCGATGAAGCCGATGGCGCCCAGCCACACCGTCACGAGCAGCATCATCTGGGTGTAGATGTTGGTCAAGTCGGCAAACAGCAACGTCGGAATCAGGATGGCCGCGAGGATGATCAGACCGCCCATGGTCGGGGTGCCTTGCTTGTTCATTTGGCCTTCCAACCCGAGGTCGCGCACGATTTCACCGACCTGCTTCAGCTGGAGCCATTCGATGATGCGCTTACCGAAGAGGATGCCAATGACCAGCGACGTGATCAGGCTCATACCCGCGCGGAAGGAGATGTATTGGAACAACCCTGCGCCGGGCATGTCCATCACGGAATCGAGGTAGGTGAAGAGGTGGTACAGCATCAGGCGGGGTTAAAAGCGTTCAGGAGTTCTTCTCGGTCATCGAAATCGTGGCGGACGCCTTTGATCTCTTGGTAGGTCTCATGGCCTTTTCCGGCCACTAGGACGATGTCGCCTTCACCGGCGAGTTGGGCGGCCATGCGAATGGCTTCGCGTCGGTCGGAGATGGCGATGCATTTCTTCGCATCAATGGGGTCGAGGCCCGCTCGCATGTCATCGATGATGGCGTCGGGCTCTTCGTCCCGGGGGTTGTCTGAGGTCAGGAACACCCGATCGCTCCATTGCGCCGCCACGCGCGCCATGACGGGGCGCTTGGTTTTGTCGCGGTTGCCGCCGCAGCCCACCACGGTGATGACCTGGGTTTCGCCTGCGCGGAAGGTGTCGATGGTCTTGAGGACGTTGTCCAAGGCATCGGGCGTGTGGGCATAATCCACAATGGCGGTGATGCCCTCGGGAGCTTGCACGCGCTCGAAACGACCGGCAGGTGGCTTGAGGAGCGACAGGTGAGTGAGCACTTCGAGTTGGTCCATGCCCAGTTCCACCGCGACCGCATACACGGCCAACAGGTTGTAGGCATTGAAATCGCCAATCAATTGGCTGTAGAGGTCGTGGCCATTGATGTGCAATTGCAGGCCCTCGAGGGTGTTCTCCACCACCCGCCCACGGTAATCGGCCATGGAGGTCAAGGCGTAATCTTTGATGCGCCCTTTGCAATCCAGTACCATGTCGGGTCCGTGGGAATCGTCCTGGTTGTAGAGGGCAAAGGCGTCCGCACCGATCAGGTCAAAGAGGCCTTTCTTGGCTTGGATGTAGGCGTTGAAGTCCCCGTGGTAATCGAGGTGTTCGTGCGTGATGTTGGTGAAAACAGCTCCGGCCAAATTGGTGCCTGCGAGGCGGTGCTGGTGGATGCTGTGGGAACTCGCTTCCATGAAAACGTACTTGCATCCGGCGTCCGCCATGCGACGGAACAGCTGCTGCATCTGCAGGGCGTCGGGCGTGGTGTGGCTGGCCGGGACAACTTCGTCAAGCACGCGGTTTTCGACCGTCGAAAGCATACCGGCTCGGCGGTCCATGGAACGGAACAAGCGGTGGAGCAAGCTGACCGTTGTCGTTTTCCCGTTGGTTCCTGTGATCGCGACCACCTTTATCGAGGCACTGGGGTCGTCGTAAAACTTCGAAGCGATGTTGCCCAATGCAATCCGCGCGTCCATAACCTGGACGTAGGTGATGTGCTCGGCGCGTTGCTCGGGCAGGCGCTCGCAGACAATCGCCGTTGCGCCTTGGGCGGCCGCTTGTTCGATGAAGTCATGTCCGTCAACGCTCACGCCAGGAAAGGCGACAAACAAACTGAAGGCCTTCACCTTGCGGCTGTCAAACGCCAGGTCCTCAATGGCCACGTTGGTGTTGCCCAAGATGTCTTGGATGCGCGTGCCGTAGAGGATTTCTTTCAGGAGTTTCATGCGTTCAAGACAATTCGATGGTGATGGATGAAGTGCGGTTGATGGCGGACCCCGGCGCCAAGCTTTGCCTGCGAACGGTGCCCGATCCTTTGGTCTGTACCTGCAGCCCAGCGTTTTCGAGTAAGTAGAGCGCATCGCGCAACCCCATGCCGCGTACGTCCGGTACGTGCGACGGTTGAATGGTGCGGGGGGTGAGGGCCGCAGCGCTGTCGCCAGTCGTGACGGTCACCCAGTCGCTGGTATTGTCCCCCGTGTAGGGCAGGCCGAAAGCGGTGTACAGGCTGATCAATTCTTCTCGGGCGCCGTCTTTCGCACCCGGCAAGCGGTGCGCTTCGGTCAACAGGCCCTCGCTGCTTTCGTGGAACGTGGGGTCGGTGGCGTAAACCTTGTTGGCCAATTCGCGGAATACCGGACCGGCGATGCTCGAACCGTAGTACACGCCGCTGCGGGTGTCGGCAATCACGACGATGCAAGAGTAGCGGGGTGCTTCGGCGGGGAAGTAGCCGGCAAACGAAGCGCGGTAGCGGCCTTCGTAGCCATTGGGTCCTGCAATGCGCGCAGTGCCCGTCTTGCCAGCAACAGTGTACGGGCTCTTGGCAAAAATGAACTGGGCTGTTCCTTGGCCGTCCGGGTCGGCCACACGCCGCATCATGCGCTGGCAGGCTTCGAGGGTGGTGGCCGAACAAATGCGTTGCTTCACCACTTCGGGTTCGATGGTGCGGACGACCGTTCCGTTAGATTCCAACCGCTCGACTAATTGAGGACGCATGAGGGTGCCGCCGTTGGCAATCGCATTGTAGAGATTCAGCGTTTGGAGCGGGGTCTGTGTCACCTCATAGCCGATGGACATTTGCGTCAGTGAAAGCCCCGACCAACGGCCGCTTCCCACCTCCGTGTAGACTTGCGGCTGCGACTCACCGGCGAGGCGAATGCCGGTGGGTTCATGCACGCCCAACCGCTGCAAGCCGTCCAAAAACGCTTGTGGTTCCTCCCCGAATGCGCCTTTCAACGTGAGGGCGGTACCGACGTTTGAACTGACCTCGAAAATATCCTCAGTGGTCAGGATGCCGTGCCCACCTTCGTCGGCGTTGGAATCCGACATGCGTCTGCCGTAGAACGAAACCACGCCATTGCCCGTGTCGATTTCATCGTCGGGTTTCACGCCACCGCTTTCCATGGCGGTAATCAAGGACGCCAATTTGAACGTGGACCCGGGTTCCACTGCCGTACCGATGGCGTGGTTGAACGATTCCTGATACACCGATGGGGTTTCATCTGTGCCTTCTTGGGTCCGGGTCAAGTTGGTCATGGCGCGGATTTTGCCTGTCGCCACCTCCATCAGAATGACGGTGCCCCACGCAGCGTCGTGCGCTTGCAGCTGCCGACGGAGGGCGTTGCTCGCGACGTCTTGCAAATGCATGTCAATGGTGCTGATGACGTCGTACCCGGCCACGGGCTCGACGATGTAGTCATCCGAGACGGGCATCCATTGCCCTCCGGCGACGCGGCGTTGCAACTGGCGACCGGTCACGCCGGCGAGCTCTTTGTTCCAGCTGGCCTCCAATCCGACTCGATTTTCATCGCGGTCGATGCCGATGGTGCGGCCGGCCAGATCGCCAAACGGCTTACGGCGCTGTTCGATGCGCGCGAAGGTGAAGCCGCTTTTGAACCGGCCACGTCGGATGAAGGGTAGCTCGACCAGTTGCTTCTGTTTGATGTACGATACCCGGCGTGCGACCAGGGTATTCCGGCGGCCTATATTGCGTCCGTTGCGCAAGATTTCCCGGTATTCAGCGGGGCTCTTGTCGCCCAGCACTTCGCTCAGCCCGGCGCACAATTCGTCGAGCTCGCGGTCGAAGGTGTCCCAATTGATGGCTTCGCTTTTGCTGTCCCAACGCACCTCAAAGACCGGTACCGAGGTTGCCAAGACGCTTCCGTTGGATGCGTAAATCTGTCCGCGCGCAGGAGCGATGGATTGGACGCTCGATTCAAACCGCTCGCCAATGGCGTTCCATTGTTCGTGTTCCGCTCCTTGGATCCACAGGATGCGTCCAAAAATGGCCAGTCCTAAGACCACGAAAAGTCCGAATGAAAGCCAGGTGCGGTTGCTGAATTCCCGTTGGTTCTTCATGGCTCAACGGATTGGTATTCCAGCAGGAACGGGGGTTCGACATTTTGGCGCAGGCCCAACTCGGCGATGTTTTGCTCGACTGTGCTCTGCTGTAGCTGGGTTTCGAATTCGGCCTTGAGGGTCTTGTACTCGGCACTGAGTTCTTCGAGTTGGCGCTTGGTTTGAAGCTTTTCGCGTTCCAACCGCTCAAACTGGTAGCCCATGGCGATGTACGCGATGAACAGGACGCTCACGAAGATGAGGTAGGGGATGTGGCGGGTCACGCCTTCGCGGGTCAGGAATTCGCCGCTTAGGATGTCCCGAACAATGGGGCCGATCGAATTCTGGGTGCGGCGCGCGGCACGCTCTTGTGGGCTGCGTTGCTTGCGGCGTTTGAACCAGCGGGTGCGTGTCGGGCGAGCGCCGGTGGTAGCCGATTCGCCCTCCTTCAGGATGCGGTTGCGCGGTTTGGCGGCCTTGGCGGTACGCTGGGCTTTTTTGCGGGAAGCGGCTTTGGCTTGCTGTTCCTCCAGCTTGCGCTTTTGCTCCTCTTGAGCGGCGATTTCAGCAGCCGTCAGTACGCGGTTGCGTGGGCCGGAATTTGGTTTGGCCTTCGGTTTGCGGAGGAAGGAGAAAAACTTCTTCATGCGGCCACAGAATTGATCTCCTCCAAGGACAAGGCGGTTCGGGTGGCCACCCGCAGCCGAGCACTGCGCGATCGGGGGTTGCGGGCCTGTTCTTCTTCGTCGGCGACGACGGCTTTGCGGTTGAGCGGGGCAAATGGGCACAAGGCGGCGCCCTTCAGGTCGCGTTTGACATCGTCTTCGAAGTTGCCGGAACGCATAAAGTGCTTCACTAGCCGATCTTCCAAGCTGTGGTAGGAGATGACCGCCAACCGACCGCCCTCCTCCATCAGGTGAATCGTGGATTCGAGCAGCGCCTTGAGGGCGCCCAGTTCGTCGTTGACTTCGATGCGAAACGCTTGAAAGACCTGAGCATGGAACTGGTTCTCCTTGCCTCTAGGGGCGAGGTGTTGGGTGGCTTCCATCAAATCGCCTGTCCGGGCAATGCGTCGGTCTTCGCGGACGCGGGCAATGGCGTGGGCGACTTTATCGGGCCGCTTTAGTTCGCCGTACAAACGGAAAATCCGTGTCAAATCTTCGACGGTATAAGTCGCCGCGATATCCGCAGCGGACAGCCCGTCGCGCTGGTTCATCCGCATGTCCAAGGGTGCATCGAACCGGGTGGAGAATCCGCGCGCGCCCTCGTCGAATTGATGGGAGCTAACACCCAGGTCCGCCAACAATCCATCGATGCGGCGCACCCCATTCAATCGGAGGAAGTTGCGCGCGTACCTGAAGTTTTCGGGGATCATCGTGAACCGTTCATCCGTCAACGCGTTGGCATGTGCATTGGCGTCTTGATCAAATCCGAACAGGCGACCGTTCGCGTCCAGCGCATCGAGGATGAGGCGGGAATGACCGCCACCGCCGAACGTCGCGTCCACGTAAATTCCGCTCGGAAGCTGGGGGGCACCAATCCCTGCGATGCTGGCGTCGGCCAAAACAGGAATGTGGTAGGTGCCGGGATTCATGGATTAATTCTCGTTGTTGGGTTCGAGGTCTTGGCGGACCTCTTCGGCGAGTGTGCCGAAATCAAAGTCTTCGGCGTCATCGAGGACGCTCTTGTCGTAGCGGGCCTTGCTCCAGAGTTCAATCTTCTCGCCGAGGCCGGATACGATGATCTCGTTGTCGGCAGGCAATTGAATGCCGGCGTGTTCGAGCAGCAGGGCGGGAATATTGATGCGGCCGGATCCGTCGAGTTCGACGTGGGTGGCCCCCTTCATGAATTTGCGTTGGAACAGCTGGTGCTTGCGGTTGTACCGGCTCAACCGGGACATCTCGCGGTTCACTTTGTCCCATTCGGGCTGCGGGTAAACCACCAAGCACCCTTCAAAAATGTCGCGGTTGATGACCAGCCCATTGTGCAACACGGTTTCCAGCTGCTTTCGCAAGCGCGCAGGGAACATCAGGCGCCCTTTGGCGTCGATTTTACACGTGTATTCTCCGAGCAGATTGAGCATGGTTGTTTGGAATATCAAAATTACCCAAGATTTCCCACTTTCTCCCACCTTATGACACTTTCTCCCACTTTGTGGAAAAGTTTTGAAGACGGAAGTAGGGATAAGTCAATTGGGCCGGGGATTTGCCGGATTCTGGCTTCGACGGCGGATTTTCGCTATCAACACGTTTTCAACAGTTGATGTGAACAGCGTGCAGGGGCCTGTGGGCGAATGCGCTCGGTTTGTTCGACCTTTGCCTCCTAATTGGAACCCATGGATCAACCTGCCATCATTGAACGCGGCCCGTACAAGTATGTCGAGGCCGGCGAGGGCGAGCCCCTGATTGTGCTCCACGGTTTGTTCGGCGCCTTGAGCAATTTCAAGGACGTCTTCAGCCATTTCTCCGGTCGCTTCCGGGTCATCATCCCGATGCTGCCCATTTATGAATTGCCCATGCGCAAGACGAGTGCCAAAAGTTTGTCCGAGCACATCGAAGGGTTCGTGGCGGAAATGGGGCTCGACAAAGTCCACCTCTTGGGCAACAGCCTCGGCGGTCACGTGGGCTTGATTTTCACCAAAAACAACCTCGAGCAGGTGGCGTCACTGAGCCTAACGGCCAGCAGCGGTTTGTATGAAAACGCCTTCGGCAACAGCTTTCCGCGCCGAGAGGACAAAACGTTCATCCGCAACAAAGTGGCCGTGACTTTTTACGACCCGAAGCACGCGACGGAAGAATTGGTGGACGAATGCTTCGAAGCCGTCAACAGCCGCGAGAAAGTGCTTCGGATCCTGGCCATTGCCAAAAGCGCCATCCGCCACAACATGGCCGCGGACTTGCCGGCGATGACCGTGCCGGTGTGCCTGATCTGGGGCAAGAACGACATCATCACACCGCCTGAAGTCGCCGAAGAATTCAAGGCGGGATTCCCCGACAGCGACCTCTTCTGGATCGAGGAATGCGGACATGCGCCCATGATGGAGCACCCCGAAACGTTCAACGAAATCCTCGAGGCGTGGTACGACGCGCGGGGCATCGGAAAAGCGGGCTGAGCAGCGATGGAGGTCAAAACGGCGGAGTTCCTGAAATCTAGTGCACACCCGAAGGAGTGCCCCCCTGCTGACCGCCCGGAATACGCGTTCATCGGCCGCTCCAATGTGGGCAAGTCGTCCCTCATCAACATGCTGACCAACCGCAAGGGACTGGCCAAGATTTCATCCACCCCCGGCAAAACTCAGCTCATCAATCATTTCATGATCGACGAAGGCCGCGAGCAGACGGGAGACGGAACCAGCTGGTACCTGGTGGATTTGCCGGGGTTTGGCTATGCGAAAGTCAGCAAGAAGAGCCGGGTCAAATGGCAACGCACGAGCGAGCAATTTCTGACCGGTCGGCCCAATTTGATGTGTGTCATGATGCTGCTCGACAGCCGCCACCCACCGCAAAAGGTCGACTTCGAATTCATGGCGTGGATGGGCGAAAATCAACTGCCCTTCGTCATGGTCTTCACCAAAGTCGATAAACTCAATCAAGCGGAGCGCGCTGGATTTCTGCCGCGCTACGAGGTGGAAATGCTCAAGCAATGGCACCGCATGCCGCCCGTATACGTTACGAGCTCAGAGAAGGGTGAGGGCCGCGAGGAATTGCTGCGGTTCATCGAGCAGACCAACGCCCTGTACGAGGCGTAACTCAATCCTTCAAGACGCCCAGGCGCTTCGCGAGTTCCTCGGTGAAGCTGCGCATGGCCAGGGCATGGGCCTTGTCGTTGGTCGCCTTTTCCAAGGTGTTGGCCAAGGTCATCATGGTTTGGCACACAAAGTGGCGCATTTCTTCGACGCTCATTTGCTTTGTCCAAAGGTCCATGTGCACCGCGTTGCCCTGGGCCTCGTCCCACATGGCGAGGGACATGGCTTTGGCGGTTTGGTTGGCGACATCGCTGTCGTCCGCTGACCAGGTGATGGCGGTGGGCACTTTGTTTTCATCCGTTTGAACCCGGACGATGATCTGTGAATCGGCCATGAGCGTAAAAATTGAGGTGCAAAGGTGGTGAATTACAAGGGCCGGTACGCCTTAACCACAGGATTGATGTCGGTCACTTCCACCAGCGCGGCCAAATCGACCTCAGGATGCTTATCCATGAAATCGCTGACCATGCGCCATCCCATGTACGCACCGAGCCGGTCCGGGCTGTCCTGGGGGATAGCGCCATAGCGGGTGAACGGGCCTTCGTTGAACCATTTGCTAAACTGCGTGCGGTCGGCATCGAATAGCGCATCTTGGGGCTGCAGCTCCAACCAGATGTCGCGTTCGTGGGCCGCTGCCCAAGCCCAAGCTTCGGGCGTCCAATCGAGTAAATCCGCTTTGGGCATGTCTGGCATGCACTGCTCCATGATGTACAAGACCTTGCCCCAATACAGTAGTTCGTCCACGCACCGGTCCGTGCGGTACCACGGGTCGCTGAAGTGCACCAAGAGCCAACCGCGGAAGGCCGACGCGGAGATGCGATTAGGCTCCATGCGGTTGCGCATGTACTGCGGAAACATCTCCGGCGGCAGGGTGGACACAATGGGGTGGTCGGCGCCTAAGTACCATTCCAATCCGACCCCGAGGTGCTCATCGGTGGGGTACACGGCATAATTGAATCCCGTATTCATCCACATGAGCCGCGGCAACTGTGCCTGCGGGAACCAGTGGTGAAACCGTTGGAATGCGCGGATCAATTCCGCCTCATTCTGGGCCAACTGGTCCGGTGCGCCGCTGGTCGTATCGATGGCCGCTTCGATGGGTGCGACGTTGGGGTGGGTCAAAAATGCCTCGAATTCGGCTACTGTGGCGGGGTCGTCGCCGGCGCCTATGCGCAGGATGTCCTCGGTGTACGCGTAGCCGAATGCGCCGGTAGCCGATTGCCACGCGTCAAAATCGCCCAGCGTCATCATCGCACGTACGTCTACCGGCTCGGGCACATCGGCATCAAAGGCCGAGGCCGGCACGCGAAAATTCCGTTCTTCCCCGCAGCCGAAAAATGCCATCCCTGCACAGCAGAGCAGCAAGGCCAGAGCGGGTGGTCTTGAACATTGAGACGTGAGCATTGGCATGGTCTTCGTAGTGAACGTTTCAAAACCACGAATTAGTTTTGAATCGTTGCAAAGATGAAACACTCCCCGCGCAATCCCCATTTCATGAAGCATTTCCTCCTCATGGCCGCTTGTTTTGTGACCGCATGCACAGCGGTTCAGGCGCAGGGCTACCACCTCGGTCTGACCTTGTCCCCCAATGTTTCCTTTACGGATGCGCGTGAATTGTCGCACGTAGGGGCTGGCGGTCAAGCCCACTTCGGGTACGGCTTTATTTTTGATGCCTTGTTCACCGAAACGTATGCCATTGGGACCGGGGTCAACGTCTTCTACAACGGTGGTCGCGTAGCGTATTTCGAGGGCACCCCGACATCGGAGGGGGCGGTCATTCATCGGGTGGAACTCGAGCACAAGCAGCAGTATGTGGAAATCCCCCTGACATTCAAGATGCGGACCAAGGAGATCGGGTACAGTACGTATTACGGTCAATTCGGCGTGGGATTGGGACTCAACGTCCGCTCAGAAGGAACACGAACGGCCAGCCTTTTTGCCACGAGCGATTCGCTGGGCGCGTGGGATGTGGTCAACGCGGCGGCAGGTGATCCAGCGTTGGTTTCGCTGGTAGATCAAACGCTGCTGTTCCGCCCCAGCATGATCATCGGGCTCGGTTTTGAACGCCGATTCACCGGCACCACAGGGCTTGCTGTAGGATTGCGCTACAACATGGCGCTGCGCAACCAGTACCAGGCGTTCCCAATCTACCAGACCCGAACCGGCAATGAATTCTTATTTGAATTTGACGAAAACACTGGCGTCGAACAGCCTGTTTCCGGCGAAATGAAGGGCAAGACCGGGCAAATTGAACTTTGCGTCGGTGTGATGTTTTAAGAGGTATGAACGCACTGGCTCACCATATTGCTTCTTGGCTGCAGGATTACGCACGCACCGCCAACATGAACGGCTGGGTGGTGGGCGTCAGCGGTGGAATCGATTCTGCTGTCACCTCCACGTTGTGCGCCGAAACGGGCTTGCCCACGTGTGTCGTGGAAATGCCAATCCACCAACACCCGAGTCAGGTATCCCGCGCTCAGGCGCACATGGAAGCCCTAGAGGCGCGCTTCGAAAATGTCTCCCGTGCACGGGTCGATTTGACCGCAGTCTACGATGGATTGGTGGCGGCATTGCCAGACGCCGATGACACGTCAGGTGGGCTGGCCTTGGCCAATTCAAGGGCTCGCCTGCGGATGACAACTTTGTACGCCCTGGCCGCTCAGCGCCGTGCGCTGGTCGCCGGCACGGGCAATAAGGTGGAGGACTTCGGCGTGGGCTTTTACACCAAATACGGCGACGGCGGCGTGGACGTGAGTCCCATTGCGGATTTGGTCAAAACCGAAGTGTTCGCCCTGGGAGCGGCGTTGGGAGTTGGGCAAGAAATCCTCGATGCACCCCCGACAGACGGCTTGTGGGGCGATGACCGCACCGACGAGGATCAGCTGGGGGCGACGTACCCAGAACTCGAGTGGGCCATGGCCAATACCGACGCGGATCCTTCAACGTGGACGGAACGCCAGCGCGAGGTCGTGGCGGTTTACACCCGCCTCAACCGCGCCAACCAGCACAAGATGAACCCCATCCCGGTCTGCCTGATTCCAGCGCATTTGCGGGCTTGAGGCCCAGCGGTTAATCGGCTGCCTCGACAGTCACCTCCGGTCCTTTCAGCCCTTCGCCTGATTCGGTTCTAAATTGCAATTGATACGTGCCGAGGGCGGGGAATGCTACCCCTTCGACCGTCGTCCATTGCGCGGAAACGCTCAGCGTTTGCCACCCCTTCTCAACGACCCCCGTGTCATTCACGGGCTGTTCGGTTCCCACACTGTCCACCCAAAACCACTGGCCTTCGGTGCGTTCCGGTGCAAAGGCGTCGAACGCCACTTCCACCGTACGTGGTTCGCTCCAAGCCCATTCTTTTTGCCCCCACCGATCGCTCCACTCCAAGGCAACCGCCTCATCGTTGGTCCATTCGGTGGCGATGGCTTCGCCGGCGTGGTCGAGCCACGGGTTCAGGTCGGCCACCCAAATGCTGCGCCCGTGGGTGCCGATGACGAGTTCGTTCTCGCGTTCTTGGATGACGAGGTCGTGGACGGGAACCCGCGGTAGGTCGGGGTGGAGGGTGGACCACGTGGCTCCGCGGTCCAAACTGGCGTAGCATCCGCCGTCGGTGCCCACGAAGAGGCAATCTTCCCAGTCCGCGGACTCGATGAGGGCGTTCACCGGCTCGGCAGGCA
>DJYV01000177.1:2551-24260 GCA_002448555.1 Flavobacteriales bacterium UBA6969 | reverse complement strand
AGGTATTGCTCCGTGCGGCCGGGGAATCCAAAAACCATGGTGAAGTCCCCCTCCTTGACCCCACCGAGGTCGACGGGGAAATGGTGTTTGGGCTGAAAGGGAACGTTGGTCTCGCTGTAATCCGCCGGCTCATTGTTCGCGTCCGCATAGATGCGGAACATGCTGAAATCCCCCGTGTGGCGCGGCCATACCCAGTTGTCGGTGTCTCCGCCGAATTTCCCCACCGCCGAGGGAGGCGCTCCTACAAGCCGGACATCGCGGTAGGTCTTTGTGGTGATCAAGTAAAAGCTGTTGCCAAAATCAAACGCCACCACCTCAGCGTCGAGGCCGGTGCCATCCGTGGCTTGGGCAACCAAGTCCGCTTTTGCCGCTTGGGGATCTTCCGCATTGCGCACAAGCTCCGTGACGTCCTCGATGCGGTCAATAAAAGTGGCGACCAAGTCCGGGTTGGCCAACTCTTCCGCGCGCGACATCGCCCAAAAGCCATCCGCCAGGTAGTCGTTTTCCACCGTGCTGTGGTACGCAATCTCGCCATAACCGCAGTGGTGATTGGTCAACAGCAAGCCCTCCCCGCTGATCATCTCTGCGGTGCATCCACCATTGAAATGAACGATGGCATCTTTCAAACTGCCTTCGTTGATGCTGTAGATGTCCTCTGCGGTCAGGTGCAGGCCCATCGACTGCATGTCCCCTTCGACTGCTTGCAGCAAAGTCGGAATCCACATGCCCTCCTTCGCCTCGATGGAAGCGTGGGAAAGGGTGAATGTGGCGAGCAAGAAAAGGGGAGTGAATCGGTTCATCATGGGTTTCGATTTCGCGTTGCGGGGTTGAAGATAAGAAGGCTGGGATTAGCTTTGTGTTCATGGAGCTGAACGCTGATTTCCGGTCGGACACCTTGACCCGCCCTACCCCGGCCATGTTGGATGCGATGCACGCCGCACAAACTGGTGACGATGTATTCGCCGAAGACCCCACTTCTGAGGCCTTCCAACAACGGTGTGCGGAGATGTTTGGTCATGAAGCGGCCCTGTTCTGCCCTTCCGGCACCATGACCAACCAGATCGCCATCAACGTCCACGTGCGGCCTGGAGACGAGGTCATTTGCGACCGAATGGCGCACATCTACAACTATGAAGGCGGCGGAATTGCCCGCAACTCAGGAGCGTCCGTTCGCCTGCTCCACGGCGACCACGGCCGGTTCTCATGGGAAGACGCCGCGGCAGAAATCAATCCGGCAGACAGCCACTACGCCCGCACCTCGCTCGTGTCCATCGAGGACACCTGCAACCGCGGCGGTGGAGCCGTTTGGGACGTGAATGACATTCAGGCCATTCGCGAAGGCTGTGATGCGGCAGGGCTGCCCTTGCACCTCGACGGTGCGCGGTGCTGGAACGCCATGGTGGCGCGAGCGGGGAATGCCCTGCCGTCAGCGGCGGACTGGAAGACCTATGGGCAAATGTTTGATTCCATTTCAGTGTGCTTTTCCAAAGGCCTCGGCGCGCCTGTTGGTTCGGTGTTGATCGGCTCCAAAGCCTTCATCGCCGAAGCGCATCGTTCGCGCAAGGTTTTCGGCGGAGGGATGCGCCAAATCGGTGTTTTGACGGCGGCCTGCAACCACGCCTTGGACCACGAATTACCCCGACTGCGCGAAGACCACAGCAGAGCTAAGCAAATCGGAGATGTACTCACAGGACTGAGCCGGGTCTCCGCCGTGGATCCCGTCGAAACCAACATTGTCATTTTCGAAATCGCCGCAGGATTGACGGCAGCAGAATTTGTGGAAGCTGCCGCCCGGGATGGCATCCATTGCTTCGCCTTCGGCCCCCAAAAGGTGCGCTTGGTCATCCACCGCGACCTAAATCAAGGGCAGATCGACGCCACGTGCTCGGCGTTAACGCAATCCGTGCTGAACCGATAGTTGGCGTACGATGACGCGTTCTGCGTCTTCGAATTGCAGCAAATATTGACCGTTTTTCCAGCTGATCACATCAAACACAGCTGTGGTGCTGCCGATCCATTGGGTGGACGCGACTTCCCGCCCGGCCAAATCAAAGGCGCGAACGGTCCAGCCACTCGATCCCGGGTCCACTTCGAAGAAGACATTTTCGGCAGTCGGGTTGGGGTACAAGACGGCATCGCCCAGCCCTACTTCACCGACCCCAACCGAGCAATCGTGCACCGTCAAGATCATGGCATCGGCGAATTCGCAACCAGAATCGGTCGTTCCGCTGAGGACGATGCTGTACGTCCCGGGCGCAAAGTCACCCGGCGAAACGTAAAAGAACTGGTTGTTGGAACCGTCCTGCCATTCGTAGTCGTAGCCGAGCGGTCCGTAAATGAGCAGCGGCTCATCCTCGCAGATGATGGTGTCGTTGCCGATGGTGAAATCACTGGGCTCCACCTCCGGAACAAAGGCAGTCACGGGGTAGGCACAGCCGTTGGCATCGGTCAAATTCAACTGGTAGGTCCCCGGTGACAGGCTGTCGAGGTTCTGCTGTTCAGATGTGAACTCATTGGGACCGGTCCACGCAAAGGTGTAAGGATCCGAAGCGCCTTCCACCTCAATTTCAATGACCCCGTCCGAGGCCTCTTCGCAACTCGCTTCGGTCACCGTCGTGCTCACACTCCAGGCTTCCGGAGCAGCAACAGTGCGCTCAACGGTGAATTGCGTACCACAGGTCGTGGTGATGTCAGCCGTGTACACCCCAGGGGCCAAGTCAAAAATCCACGAATCAGTGGAAGTGTACCCATTTGGCCCCGACCAAGTGCAATTAAAGTCCGATCCGCCTTCGTTCACATAAGCCAAGATGAAGCCGTCCGGAGCCGTGTCCTTGTCCATCGGGCACGCCACGTTGCGCACCTGCGCATCTGCAGACGAATCGAATGCCTCAGAGGTAAAGACCGACACATCGGCATCGCCGGTTTGGCCTGCCCATCCATCAACTTGGATGTAATAGGTTGCACCCACTTCCAAGCAGCTAGTGAACATCGTCGAGCGATAACCCGCGCACCAATCGTCGTTGGACCCGATCAATTCATAGGTCGAGAAATCGCCGCAATCAGTGGCCCGGTACAACGCCAACTGCGTATCGAACGTCGAAGAATCGGAGCATGTCGTGATGGTCACGGGATCAGTCGTCTCGGGCGTGAACGTCAACCAAACGGAACTCGAAGCGTACCCATCCGAGCCGCACCACGAACCAGGCAAGCTGCACGAACCACTCGGTGCTGGGCCTGGGCTCAACTCCCCGGCTTGCACAGTCCCGCCTCCTGAGGTCACTACAACCGATTCTCCATCGACCTCAATCTCAGCTGCAGCACAGGGCACATCGTAGTCGATGAACAAACTCTCCCCTGCCGTGAACGTCCACACGTTGCCGTATCCCGTGCCGTTGAAAATTCCAGATAAAATGCCGTCCATGGAGAGGTCAAACCGATTGCCGCCGTCGCCGTAGCTGTCCACATGAATCAAGTCAACCACCGCACCCTCCGCAACACAAAACGGTCCTTCAGTATAGATAGCGTTGTTGCCGTAAGTGGTGCCGCCATTGCCGCCGTTGCCGGCTCCGTCGCATCCTACATTGGCCGAATTGCCGCCGCTGGCGATGAAGTTTTCACCTCCACATTCCTCTCCTGCAGGCGTAAGCTCCCAGTACAATTCATAGCCCCATGCATCCGTATCTATGACGAATTCAATGGCCACTTCGCCTGCTTCACACTGCGCCTGAGCGCCGGGAAGGAAGAACACAAAAAGGGAAGCGTGCAACAAGAGAAATGCAGGAATAAGGTGATGCATCGCGATGGGTTTAGGTTTGAATTTCGAATATACGCGAATTGGATTCACTGACATCAACCGCTAGCTTTGCTGTCCCTTATGCTCATCCTCCTATCACCTTCCAAAACGCTCTCCTTCGAAGATGCTCCGCCGGTCGAGGACAGCACGCTTCCGGCGTTTCTCGAAGCATCGGAAAAGCTCATGGCGAAGCTGAAGCGGATGAGCACGAAAAAAGTGGAAGGACTCATGAGCGTCAATCCCAGCATCGCTGCACAGACGGTCGAATGGGCAAGCAACTGGAACACCCCCTTTTCCGCAGCTAACGCCCGGCCTGCTGCCCACTGCTTCAAGGGAGCCGTTTACACGGGGCTTCAAGCCCGCACGTGGAATGATGCCGACCGCGCGTTTGCCCAACGGCACCTGCGGATTCTGTCCGGACTGTATGGCGTGCTGAAGCCCCTTGACCTGATGCAGCCCTACCGCCTTGAAATGGGGTTGAGGTGGCTCATCACCTCCAAAACCCCCAATCTGTATGCGTTCTGGGGCGATCGCATCCAGCGGCGCATTGAAACTGAAGCCAATGGCCTGATCATCAACTTGGCGAGTAACGAGTACAGCAAGACGGCCATCGCCAAAACCTACGCAGGACGGGTCATCAACCCCGCCTTCAAGGAATTGGTTGGCACGGAATACAAAGCCAAAATGGCCTATGCGAAGGAAGCCCGGGGCACCATGGCGCGGCACATCGTCCAAAACCAATGGACGAACCCGGAAGACTTGAAACAATTCACAGGAATGGGATATGCTTACGATCCCAACCTCTCATCGGCGGACGATTGGGTGTTTACCCGAGACGCCTTAACATCGAAATAATTTCACCATGAAACACATCCTAAAAGCGGCAACGCTCTTTTCTCTCATCACTTTGCTCGCCGCTCCTGGCCGAGCCCAAACCACTCCCTCTATGGAATCCATTAGCTATGCCCTCGGCATTTTGTTTGCGAAGAATTTGCAAGACCAAGGCCTCAACGAAATTTCAACCGATGACATGGCCAAAGGCCTCGCCGAGCAAATGGCCGCTTCAGCCAGCATGACCCCTGAACAGGCCAACGCCATGGTGGGTGAAGTCTTCCAAGCCAAGAAAGAAGCGGCCGGAGCAGCAGCCAAAGCGGAAAGTGAGGCCTTCTTGGCGGAAAACGTGAAGAACAAAGACGTAAACGTAACCGCATCCGGGTTGCAGTACACCCACCTCACCGTCGGAGAAGGTGAAACCCCGACTGCCGCATCAACCGTAACTGTGCACTACCGAGGAACGCTGATCGACGGCACCGAATTCGATTCGTCTTACAAGCGTGGCGAACCCATCTCCTTCCCCTTGGGCAACGTCATCAAAGGATGGACCGAAGGACTGCAACTCATGAAGCCCGGTGGAAAGACCAAATTCTACATCCCACAAGAATTGGCCTACGGCGCGAACCCCAACCCGAACGGCCCCATCCCACCGTATGCGGCTTTGATCTTCGAAGTGGAATTGATCTCCTTCCAGTAATCAAGCTTCACTGAATGATGAAAAACCTCGGTTCCACCGGGGTTTTTTCATGCCCGGCCGGCGCAGAAATTCATTAGTTTGCACCCCATGGACGCATTGATTACGAACGACGCCGTGGTGCTCGGCTTGCTGGTTTCCACACTGGCCTTGGTCTTTTACAGCAGCACCCTTCCCCAGTTTAAGCGGTTTTATACCATCATCCCAACGCTGCTCGTCTGCTACTTCATGCCAGCGATGTACAACAGCTTTGGACTTGTAGACGGCGAGGCGTCCAATTTGTACTTCGTCGCCTCCCGCTACCTCCTGCCTGCGAGCCTGGTGCTGCTCTGCCTGAGCATCGATCTCAAGGGCATTTGGAACCTGGGGCCAAAGGCCATCATCATGTTTTTTGCGGCGACCATCGGCATCATCATCGGGGGGCCGCTGGCGCTCTGGGCGGTGAGCTTCATCGAGCCTGCGGTTTTGGGTGGCGATGCGCCGGACGCCTTCTGGCGTGGGCTGTCGACGGTGGCCGGCAGCTGGATTGGTGGAGGTGCCAATCAGGCGGCATTGAAGGAAATTTCCATGACCACCGATGACCAGTTCTCCGCTATGCTCATCGTGGATGTATTTGTGGCCAACTTGTGGATGCCCTTTTTGCTGGTCGGGGCAGGCATGAGCGCAGCGCTCGACCGCCGACTGAAGGCAGATGCCTCAGCGGTGGATGAACTCAAAAAGAAAGTCGAAGCCTTCCAGTTGGGCATTGCCCGCGTGCCGTCGTTTACCGACTTGATGATCATCGGCGGTGTGGCCTTCGGTTCCGTCGCTTTGGCCCACGTTTCGGCGGATGTGCTCGGACCGACATTTAAAGGGTGGTTCGGTGGTATCCTCGAGCGTAACCCCGACAGCTTCGTTCAATTTTTGAGCAGCTTGGAACAAGGATTCTTCTGGATTGTCGTGACGGCTACTGCTGTAGGTATTGGCTTGAGCTTCACTGGGCTCCGCAATTACGAGGGTGCCGGGGCAAGCAAATTGGGCAGCGTGTTCCTGTACATCCTCGTTGCGACCATCGGCATGAAAATGGACGTCGTGGAACTGTACCACAACTGGGACGTTTACTGGTCGGTTATTTTGATCGGGCTCATTTGGATGCTTACCCACATCGTGGTGCTGTTGAGCGTCGCCAAAATCATCAAGGCCCCCTTCTTCTTTGTCGCTGTGGGCTCACAGGCTAACGTGGGCGGTGCGGCTAGTGCTCCGATTGTAGCGAGCGCCTTCTCTCCTGCGCTGGCTCCGGTGGGCGTTCTACTTGCCGTTTTGGGCTATGCCGTCGGAACGGTGGGAGCCATCGTGTGCATGGAACTCATGCACGCCATCTCCATGTAAGCTTGGCACATTAAAGCCAGTGCCCCATTGCCGCCTTTTTGACGGCGAGGTAGGCTTCGTTTTCTTTGACCGGGGTGATTACCACGGGCTCGCGTTTTTCGACGCGGATTCCGTTTTCTTCGAGCTCTTTCACTTTCTGTGGGTTGTTGGTCAGCAACCGCACCTCAAGCATGCCCAGTGTGCGCAAAATCTCTGCTGCCACATCGAACGAGCGAGCATCCGCTTGATGCCCGAGGGCTTCATTCGCTTCGATGGTATCCATCCCCTCATCTTGGAGGTTGTAAGCCTTCAGTTTTTCGACCAGCCCGATGCCACGACCTTCTTGGCGCAGGTAGATTAAGCAGCCCCCTTCGGCTCCAATCTGGGCCAGGGACAAGTCCAACTGCTGCCCGCAATCGCAGCGCGTTGATCCGAAAACATCGCCTGTCATGCACTCACTGTGCACACGCACCAGCGGAACTGCAGCGCCATCGGCTGACGACGCCACAAGAGCAATGTGCGGATGCAAATCACCCTCTTCTCCAAACGCAATCATGGTGAATTGCGCATTGGGAACGGGCAATCGGGCTTCAACGAGTTTTTCCACGGGACAAAGGTAGGGAGAAGAGGCGGCGCTCAAGAATAGAAAAGCCGGCTCCTGTAAGGGAACCGGCTTTCCACGAATTTGTTCGTTGTCTTCGTACTTAATCGCACATTGTGCCAAAGAAAGATAAGAACTGCAACAAATCTGGTGTTGCTACCAAACCGTCGCCATCCAAATCCCCTGGGCAATCATTCAATTCAAATTCACAAGAACCGTCGTCTGTGTTAGCCGCATCGTTGTAGTTTTCTGCTGCTTCGTAGATGCATCCAAATACTACTGGAGTCGAACAAGATCCGTCGTCTTCCGTAGCTTCCAGGTCAAATTCTGCGTAGAATGGATCAGTGCAACCCAATATCACAGGGTCTTCACAAGCCTCGCAAGAATTGAAACATACCTCCGATAAAACCACATCCTCCGACCCAAGGGTGAGTGTTCGGTTTGTAAATCCATCAATTGTTGAGGTGCAAGCATCGCCCTCCTCAAACATTTCTTGGACCGTCCATCCGTCAAGGGTGAACTTATACTCGTAGGTTGCATCACCTTCTAGCTCGATAGTTACTTCGTAAATATTGTCACCATTATCATCAGTCATAGCAACACATGATCCACACCAGCCGGTGAAAGATCCATTCAAGTTTACAGATCCATATCCATCTGCATAATTGCTCATGTCGACTTTGAAGGTAACATTCACAGAAGGCGCAGGCATCTCGCAAGAACCATCGGTAGAGCATTGTCCGAAGCATGAACTTAATGTGGTCGCTTCAGTCACAGTTGGCAACAAGCGGTCATTCCATGTTCCATCGGCGCACTCCTGGCCAGCGAGGTCTTCCTTTGCATCCCAATCACCACCATCGTTCGGGCTGTTCAAGTAAACGTAGTTTCCGCTGTATCCGTCAGGCACTGCGACTGTAACCGTGTAGATTCCGTCACCGTCATCATCAGACATCGCGTGACCCATGGCATCTCCAAAGTAGTCGCCGCCTCCGAGGTACATGCCATTCGGACCAACCGTGATTGTCGCCGTATTACAATTGAAGGTAACATCATGGAATACCTCTGGAGGGGCAGAGCATGACCCATCCTCAGAGCACTCACCAAAGCAAGTTGAAAGAGTCTGAGCTTCCGTTACTGCAGGTAAAAAGCGGTCATTGAAAGGTCCATCTGCGCATGGCAATCCAGCTAAGTCTTCTTTGGCACCCCAATCTCCTCCATCATTTGGGCTATTTAAGAAGATGTAATTTCCACTCAGACCTTCGTCCACTGAGACAGATACTGTCCAAATGCCGTCTCCGTCATCGTCTGCCATCGCGTGGCCCATTGCATCTCCGAAAACTCCGCCACCCAAGTACATGCCATTGGGGCCTACCTCGATATTAGCCGTATTAACATTAAACGTCACTTCGATTTGCGGTACTTCTACATCACAAGCCACGCAGGAGCTGAAACAAACCACATCTAAAACTACATCTTCCTCTCCTACATCGTAGAATCGGTTCGTGCCTGTATTACAAGTAGGAGGAACAGTTTCTTCCAAAGAGAAATCTGCCCCGTTCAAATACTTCCATTGAATATTGGTGTTCGGAAGGATACCTGTGTGCGTGTAAGTGTAAACAAGATCTCCGTCGTCATCAGACATTTGGCTCGCACCAGCATCCCAACCTTGGAAGCTACCAGCGATAAAGACTCCAGCTGGATTTGCACCTTCCACAGACATATCCACTTGGAAAGTTACACTGATTGGAGCTGCTCCAGTGCACGCATCACAGGAATTGAAACAAACGGCATTGAGGTTAACGTTGTCTGATCCCACAACTAAGGACCTGTTGGTGAATCCATCGATAGTCGATGTACATGCGTCACCTTCGTTGAAGCTTTCCTGTACTGCCCAGTTATCAAGTGTAAACTTATACTCATAGGTCGACTCTCCTGATAGGGAGACGGTTATTTCATAAACTCCGTCACCATCATCATCCGACATTTGATTGCAGTCTCCACACCAGCCATTTAAACTGCCACTCAGATTAACAAAGCCAAATCCTGAGGGGTAATCGTTCATGTCAACTTTGAACGAGACGTCTACTGTTGCCGCAGGCTGTTCACATGAACCGTCTGTTGAGCATTGCCCAAAACACGTGCTAATTGTTGTATTTTCTATTACAGGTGCCAATAGACGATCATTGAAAGGTCCATCTGCGCATGGCAATCCAGCCAAGTCTTCTTTTGCATTCCAGTCACCACCATCATTAGGGCTGTTCAGGAAAACATAATTACCTGAAAAACCCTCATTAACGGAAATCGTTGCACTCCAAATGCCATCGGCATCATCATCAGACATAGCAACTGCTTGGGCATCGCCCAAAGCTCCGCCACCAGCGTACATGCCGTTCGGACCGACTTCAATAGTTGCTGTGTTTACTTCAAATGTTAAGTCGAATGTTTCGAGCTCGGTTCCGGCAGGAACGAACTGGAAGCGCCACCATCCGAAGCTGTAGTTGATATCCAACGTCATCGCATCTTCGGATAACGACGTAATCTCATACGTGATAGAAGCGGGAGCATCGGCGGGATCAGAGAGCTCGCCGTTGTTGTGCACTTTTGCGAGGCCCAAGAAGGCCCCTGTGCCATCAAGCGTCACACTTGAACCGTCTTCAGACCATGTCGCCGTGGCCGTGCCATCGTGGGGAGCGACAGGCGTCCCGCAGCCTTCGGCTACGCCCTGCCAGCCTTCGAGCCAAGTGGCGTCTTGAAGTATATTTTCAAACGAACCATCCGCATTGAATGCGTATATGTCATCAAACAAACATGCCCGTGTTTCGACATCTCCTTCACTGCTGGACCACCATCCAGTGTCGCCCTGATTGGGCCCAACACCCATGGCGCCAGCACCTGGGTACAATTGCCATTGTGTGCCGGCGAGATTTTGAGCTTGCGCACCAAATCCAAGAAGGACACACGCAAGAAAACTTAAGAATCGCATAAGGTTAGAATTTTTAATTTTTTCTATGAACGCCCTTATTCTACCATTGAGCATGGACAATTCACCGCTGTAAGATAACACTTAATTAATCTAAAAACAACAAATATTTTCAGTTTTGACCCGGAAAGGTGTCTGAAATACACATATTTGGCATCAGTGCACGGAGCGATCAACGAGCACCAAAGACAGGGCGCCAGCCCCCAAGCTGAGCCCAGCAATCATCATGGTGAAGGCGATGTTTCCGTCGAAAAGCACACCGTTTACCCAGTTGATTCCACCAAGCGCTGCTAGGATTTGAGGGATGACAATGAACATGTTGAAGATGCCCATGTAAATACCCATTTGGTCCTTGGGTACCGAACTTGATAGCATTGCGTATGGCATGGAGAGAATGGAACCCCACGCTACACCGATACACGCAAAACACCATTTCAATTGTACAGCACAATCGGGATTCAGTTGCAACATCCACGCAAAGCCAAGTCCACCAATGGCGAGGGAAACTCCATGCACTAAGCGGCGGTTGATGGAATATCGACTGGTGTAGAAGGCGAGCAGCAGCGCGAACGCCATCGAACTCAATCCGTAGACCCCCATGGCGCTGGACACGGCATTGGCGGCCTCATTGAATGCCGCATTGGCCACTTCAAAGTTGACAGCGCCGGCTTCCGGATTGGGCGAAGCAAAGACGTGTTCGGTCAATGCCGGCGTCGCGAACGACCACATCGTAAAAAACGCAAACCAGCTGAAGAATTGCACCACCCCAAGCTGCAGCATCACCTTCGGCATTCCAGCAATCGAACCGAGGATTTCCTTGGCGCCGCCCAAAAAGCCTGCAGACAGTGCTTTCGCCTTTTCGAATGCAGCCAGATCTTCCGGTGGTTCTTCGTCCGTGGTCCATACCGTGACGATGATGGTAATCAAGAACACCGCCGCGCCTACAGCGAACGAGTAGAAAACAGAATCCGGAATCTCGCCGGCGGGAGCTTCGTTTTTCGCACCCAGTTGCGTAACAATCCAAGGAAGGTTGCTCGCCACCCAGGTGCCTATGCCAATAATCAACGTCTGCAATACGAAACCAAAATTGCGCTGGTCTTCAGGCAACTTATCCGCAACGAGCGCGCGGAAAGGCTCCATGCTGATGTTGATGGATGCATCCAGCACCCACAGCAATCCCGCGGCCATCCACAACGCCGAACTGTGCGGCATGATGAACAACGCAGCCGAACTCAGGACGGCCCCAATCATGAAATACGGCCGCCGTCTCCCCCACTTCGGGCTCCACGTACGGTCGCTCCAATACCCGATAATCGGCTGCACCAACAAACCCGTCAAGGGCGCTGCAATCCACAGACCAGGCAGTTCTTCCGGACTGGCCCCCAACGTTTGAAAAATGCGCGACATGTTACCGCCTTGCAAGGCAAATCCAAACTGGATTCCGAGGAATCCGAAGCTCATGTTCCAGATTTGCCAAAACGAAAGTCGTTTTTGTTCCTGTGGCATAAGGGTAGTTTTTCGTTCCGAATTTAGGACTTCGTGTCAAATGAACACCTTACCACTTATAAACAAAAAGCACCGGACGGTACGCCCAGTGCTTTTCGAGTTCAGTTCGCTGTTTAGGACCTATTCCGGGCAGGGGTAGCTGTAGGCCGCCAGGAATTCCAGCAAGTCGCCTGAGCCGACCAAACCATTACCGTCTACATCGAATGGACAGTTGTCCTCGGCTACCAATTCACAGCTGCCATCGTCAACGGTCGCCTCCGCATTGTAGTTGGCAGCTTCTGCGTACGTACATCCCAATACGGCGTAGACACACGAACCGTCATCGTCCAAGGCCAGCGGGCAGTAGTTGCTCGCCGCCTCATCGGTACATCCCTCGAACGTACAAGAACCGTCATCGTACGAAGCCGCCGAATCGTAGTTGGTGGCGTTCGCGTACGTGCAGCCTCCCGCGATGCAAGATCCATCGTCGACGTTCGCACCGGGATCGTAGTTCTCAGCATCCGGGTTGGTGCAACCGGGGTATTCACACGACCCGTCGTCATCCGTTGCCGCAGCATCGTAGTTCTGGGCTTCTGTGTCCGTGCAGCCTGGCACTTCCAATTGGTTACAGATGCCATCGCCATCGTCGTCTTGCAGACAGTTGCCATCGCAATCGTAGAACGTCTCAGGGAATGTACACGATCCATCATCCGTATTCGCCGTGGGGTCGTAGTTACAGGCCGTCGGGAACGTACACCCTTCGAACTCGCAGGAACCGTCGTCGTCCGTCGCATCGGCATTGTAATTGTCCGCATCGGGGTCTGCGCAACCGGGAACTTCCAGTTCATCGCATACTCCGTCGCTATCGGTGTCGTTTAAGCAGGCACCGTCGCAGTCGTAATAATCAGCTGGGTAGGTGCATGTTCCATCATCTGCCTCCGCTTCGGCGTCGTAGTTGCAAGCCGAAGCATCTGTGCAGCCAAGAGCGATATCAGGGAAGACCAAGGCCTCATTCAATACCTGCGGATTCTCACCGTTCTGTGCTCGATATTGCAAATTGACAAGGAGGTTGACTTGTCCCGTCGTTGTCAACTGGGCAATCAAGACTTGACCGTTGTCATCAGGGAATGCCAATGGCTCCGTGTCAGGCAAAACAAACCAGCTCGCACCCAAGGAGTTGTTGACCTCAAATGCCCCGCCCGTTTCAAATGCAGCTGCGGCCACGTCGGTTCCTACCGTGGACAGGTTCAAATCACTGTTTTCTCCCCCAATGGTAAACCAGCTGTCGTACACCACATCCGGATCGACCATGTCGGCAAACGGGTTGATCTCACTGGCAAAGGCTCCGCCGATTGCGTTTTGGTAAAAACTGGTAGACGAAGCAATGCTCATCGGGTTGCCGTCTTGCGCAAAGACCGCCGTAAGCTGGTCATTCGGATTGCTGAAATTCGCATATACACGGAACGTCCGCATGCCCGCCTCAGGCAGGTCCTCCGCAATCAATTCGTAGGTGAGCCCCGTGTAGCTCGGCTCGGGGTATTCACATGTTCCATCATCCAGCAACGCCCCCGGGTCGTAGTTATTGGCTGCTGGGTCAGTGCAACCCGCACCGGTAACCTCCACCTGTGGGAAGGTCAATGACAGCCCCGCAACCTCGAACGTTTCGTCGTTGGCATCACGCAATTGAATGTTGACCAAGGCATCGGTCAGCCCATCCGTTGTCACCTGCGCCAAGAGGACTTTTCCGTCCACCGGAACCGCTTGCGTTGACGTGCCGGGAATGAGGAAAAGTGACCCCCCAAGGAAGGTATTCACGTCCAATGCCCCACCCGCCTCAAAGGCCGGAGTAAATGCATCCATCCCTACCGAGTTGGATTGATCATCCTCACCCGGTGCTGCGCCAATGGCCAACCAAGAATCGTATTCGAGCGATGGCACCACCGCGAAGAACGCCGGGTTGATTCCACTCGCAAACGCCGTACCTACCTCATCTTGGTAGAAAGACGTAGAAGGCACCAGCTGCCAAGGGGATGCCTCAGTGCCGTAAACTGCGGTTACTTCCACATCGTTCGAAGCGAAATTGGCATACAGTCGGTACGTCGTCATGCCCGAAATACCATCTTCAGCATACACCTCATATGAAAGGGATTCAACCAATCCATCCAACCAGAGGCATGTACCGTTGTCCGTCAAGGCTTCGGGATCATAGTTGTCCGCTGTTTCCGACGTGCAGCCAAACACTTCCAGTTCGTCGCACAAGCCGTTCTGGTTGATGTCATTGACGCATGTACCGTCGCAATTGTATAGCTCATCAGGGTATGTGCACGAGTTATCGTTATCGGTGGCGTCCGCATTGTAGTTGCACGCGGCGGCGTCCTGGCAACCGGCGATTTCCAATTCATCGCAAACACCATCGGCGTCCGTATCGTTCAAGCAATTACCATCGCAATCATAGTATTCATCCGGTCCGTTGCCATCGCATCCGCAGGCGCCATCCGGAATGCCATTGCCACCGCATACGCCGCATTCATCCAACTGGGCGCATGAACCATCGTCCACATTGGCCGCCGCATCGTAGTTACACGCTGTAGCATCTGTACACCCTTCAACCACTGCATCTCCAGCACATCCGCAGGTGTCTGTATAGGCATCGTTGATGGTCATCGCATCTCCATCGTCACATGCATCGCCTGGATATGCGCACGAGCCGTCGTTGACTTCCGCCTCCGCATCGTAGTTGCATGCCATCGCGTCCGTGCACCCGGAGGGCACTTCAGGGAACGTCACGGTCAAACCATCGGTGTTGTAGCTGTTGCCTTCGAGGTCATCGTACTGGAAATTCATTACCAACGTAGCCACACCATCGGTAGTCAATTGGGCGACAAGAACCTTGTTGTCATCCCCCGCAATGGCGTCACTGTTTGAACCGGGAACCACAAACCAAGAAGCGCCCAAGAACGTATCGACCGTAAATCCGTTGCCAGAGTTGAACCCTTCTAAGTAGGGCTCCAACCCAACCGAACCGACTCCACCGTCTCCATTGGTATTCTCCGTGCCGATGGTGAACCAGCTGTCATACTCCACCTCAGGGAAGGTTGAGAAAAACGCAGGATTGATAAATTCGCCAAAATTCGATCCCAACTCCGTGTTGTAAAAACCGGTCGTAGAGAGGACACTTAACGGCGCGTTTTGTGTTTCACTCACGGTTCCGTAAACGGCAATGAGTTCATTGGTGGGCGCGTCGAACGTCGCGTACACGCGGTACGTTGTTCCGTATTCGGACGTGGCATATTCCTCCACCTCGATCCCAGCTGGACCGGTTGGAACCAAGGTGCCGCTGCACGAGCAGTCAATTTGGTACACGTCGTCAATGGTGTTGCTGAATCCATCATCGCAAGGATCGCCTGGATACACACACGAACCATCCGATTGCTCGGCAGCTGAGTCGTAGTTGCACGCCGATGAATCGGTGCAACCGAAGACGATGTCAAAACCTGCACACTGGCAGTCGTCTCCAATCACGTCGCCACCGGTGCTGGCGTCGCCATCATCGCAGGCATCACCTACTGAAAAGCACGAGCCATCGTCGGTGTTCGCTGCAGCAGCGTAGTTGCACGCACTGGCATCGGTGCAGCCCTCAACCACGGCTTCGCCGGCGCAAGCACATGCGGAATCGTACGCATCGTTGATGGTCAAACTGTCCCCATCATCGCACGCATCAGCAGGGAAAACACAGCTTCCGTCGTCCGCTTCTGCGTCGCCGTCGTAGTTGCAAGCCGTCGCATCCGTGCACCCCGCCGCTAACTCGGGAAACGTCGCGGTCAGGCCAATGGCTGTCGATGTGCTGCCAGTGGCATCGTCATACTGTGCATTCAGCACAACCGTGATGATGCCGTCAGTGGTCAATTGCGCGACCAACACGCGGTTGTCGTCCCCGGCAATGGCATCGGCCGAAGCACCGGGAATAACAAACCAAGAGGCGCCCGTGAAGGTGTCAACCGTGAACCCATTGGCCGTATTGAATCCATCAAGGTAAGGCTGCATGCCCACAGCACTCAATCCGCCGGTACCCGTATTGTCTTCTGAACCAATGGTGAACCAACTGTCGTATGCGAGGTTTGGGAAAAATCCGAAAAAGGCGGGGTTGACATCCTGCGCGTAGTTCACCGAAGCCGTCGGCTCCTGGTAGAACGTTGTTGTTGTCAAAACACTCAATGGTGCATTTTGCGCCTCGCCAACAGTTCCGTAGATCGCAATCAGTTCGTCATCACCGGCATCGAAATTGACATAAACACGGTAAGTCGTTCCGTTCTCAGAAGTTGCGTACACTTCAGATTCGATGCCGACAACGTCGGCTAAAGCGGGTACTGAGAGCATCCCGCCAAGGAGGGCTAAGAATAAATTGCGCATGGATTTGGTTTTACAGTTGGTCGTTAGGAATCTGCAAACTACAATTTCCCACAAGATTGCGCAACACCAAAGCCCTCGAAATGCGGAAATCACCCGACACGCGTGCGTTCACTCGCGCTCAGACGGACCAAAAATTCAACGCTTCAGCCGCTCAATGAGGAATTGCGTGCTGGCGTCGTGTTCGGATCCAGTGCTTCCCTCTGACCATTCGGAAAGGATGTTTTTAGCCAGCACCTTGCCCAATTCAACCCCCCATTGGTCGTAACTGCACACGTTCCAAAGCAAGCCTTGGATGAAGATGCGGTGCTCATACAACGCAATCAATTGACCGACGCTTCGCGCATTTAACGCATCCAAAAGGATGAAGGTACTGGGACGGTTCCCCCGAAAAACCCGGTGAGGCGCAACGGCCTCAATCTCCGCCGCCGTTCGCCCGTCAGCCTCCATTTCTGCCCGCACATCGGCTTCATTCCGCCCGCACATCAATGCTTCCGCCTGTGCAATGGCGTTGGCCAACAACTTGGTGTGGTGATCGGTGTAAGCGGAAAGCGGTGCATCCACAGCGATGATGTCCGCAGGGTGAATGTCCGTGCCTTGATGAAGCAGCTGGTAAAACGCGTGTTGGCCGTTGGTTCCGGCCTCTCCCCAGACTACCGGTCCTGTCGCATGCTCAACAGGGAGCCCATCCCGACCGACGTATTTACCGTTGCTTTCCATATCAGCCTGCTGCAAGTAGGCTGGAAAGCGGCCTAAATCTTGAGCATAAGGCAGGACAACGTGGGTAGGGAATCCCAAGTATTCCCGATACCAGACCCCCAAGAGCGCGCTGATCAACGGCACGTTTTCTCGCGCCGGCGCTTCGGCAACGTGGCGATCCATGGCGCGTGCGCCTGCCAGCAATTCTCCAAATGCGGCACTGCCAACTGAGCACGCAATGCTCAATCCCACCGGGCCCCAGAGACTATAGCGGCCGCCTACCCAATCCCGAAATCCGAAAACATGGGCCTCTTTCACGCCGAAAGAAACAGCTGCCGGAACGTTGGTCGACACCGCAGCGAAATGCTCAGCAATGGGCAACGAAGCGGATTCAATCCAGGCCTTTGCTGCATCTGCATTGGCCATGGTCTCCTGCGTTGTGAAGGTTTTGCTGACTACGATGAACAGGGTTGACTCGGGGGTCAATCCGTCCAACACCGATTCCAGATGCGCACCGTCGACGTTGCTGACAAAATGCACGCTCGGACCGCCTTCGGACTGATTCCGAAGGGCCTTTGTCACCATCAACGGCCCTAAATCAGAACCGCCAATCCCGATGTTGACCACATCTGTGATGCGCCCATTGGATCGCACCGCATCGGCATAGGCTCCCATCGCACGGCGCGTGGCCAATACCTCATCCATCACATCCTTTCCCTCCACAGTGAACCCGTCACCAGCTTCTCCACGCAGGGCCATGTGCAGCACCGCCCGGTCTTCCGTCTGGTTGATGTGTTCACCCGCAAACAGGCGTTGCACCCCTTGTGCCCATCCGGCCTCCTCCGCCAGCGCAAACAAGGCGTCCATGACCTCCTCGGTCACCCGGTGTTTGGACCAATCCAGATACATCCCATCCAAACTCGCCGACATGCGGTGCAGTCGATCAGGGTTCTCGGTAAATAAATCGCGCAAGTGCAGCGCACCGACGCGCTCAGCCAATTCCAAAAGGCGCTTGTGCGCATCGGATTGGCGAAGGTGAAAGGGCTTCAACATGCAGCTCAGGCGTTGCGGCAGACGCAGTTCAAATCTTCAAAAGCCTGCTTCAAGCGCTCCACGAAGTACCCTTCGCCTTGGCGCAACCACACGCGCGGGTCGTACTTCTTCTTGTTTGGCACATCGGGTCCTTCCGGGTTTCCAATTTGCGTCTTCAAGTAATCGATGTTGTTCGTGACGTAATCCCGGATGCCGCTCAAGAAGGCCCACTGCATGTCCGTATCGATGTTCATCTTAATGGCACCGTACGAAATGGCTTCCCGGATTTCCGCTACCGTTGAACCACTTCCGCCGTGGAACACGAAGTCAACCGGGTTGGAACCGGTACCGAATTTCTCCTCAATGAACTTCTGGCTATTGTCCAGGATTTTCGGCGTGAGGGAGACGTTACCTGGCTTGTAAACGCCGTGAACGTTTCCAAAGGCTGCAGCGACCGTGAATTGATCGCTGATGGCCCGGAGTTCTTCATAAGCGTATGCCACCTCTTCTGGTTGGGTGTACAGCTTGCTGCTGTCGATGTCCGTATTGTCCACGCCGTCTTCTTCCCCACCGGTAACACCCAACTCAATTTCGAGGAACATGCCCAAACCGTGCATGCGCTCGAGGTAAGGCTTGCACGTGGCGATGTTCTCCTCGATCGGTTCTTCGCTCAAGTCAATCATGTGCGAGCTGAACAACGGCTGGCCTGTGGCCTTGAAATGTGCCTCGCTCTCGTCGAGCAACCCATCGATCCAAGGGAGCAGTTTGCGCGCGCAGTGGTCGGTGTGCAAGATGACCGGTACACCGTAGGCTTTGGCCATGGTGTGCACGTGGTGAGCGCCGGCAATGGATCCGAGCACCGCATTTTCTTGATTGTCCAACTTCAAGCCCTTGCCAGCATTGAATGCGGCGCCGCCATTGGAGAATTGGATGATGACCGGAGAATTCAGATCACGCGCTGTCTCCAATACAGCGTTGATGGAATTCGTTCCAATGACATTGACAGCAGGAAGCGCGTAGCCGTTGGCTTGTGCGTCTTCGAAGACTTCGCGCACCTCTTTACCCCACAGTACGCCTGGGCGAAATTTTTGACTCATGGTTAGCAATTTGGGGCACAAAACTAAGCCTCGCCTTCGACATAACACGCCCAAATACGAGCGAATGTTTCCGGCTCAGTCCCGGGCAGTCGCCTCCAGATTCTGGAGGGATTGACGCGCCCATTTTGCTGCCTCAGAATCCGGGTGAACCTCGATGACCTGCTGGTAGGTTTTCTTGGCCTGCTCGCGGTCGTTCAATTCCACCTCCGCAATGAAACCAACGAGGAAAGCACACACGGATCGCTTGTCGTAGTTGGCATAATGGTCGTGGATGTCACGCAGCTGGGTCATGGCCTCTTGAAACTTGCCGGCAGAACGGAGCAAATCCGCTCGGCGAAACAACGCCTCGGGCGTGAATTCATGGTCGTGACAGGTGTTCGCGAACCGCGCATACGTTTGCATCATCTGTGCCCGCAGCTCGGCATCCACCTCCTCACCCCCCGCCAACAGGGATTGCTCCATTTGCTCTACCTCCGAGCGCAACTGCGCACACGGCCCATCATTCTTCGGCATGCCGCAGCCCAAGAGCAACAGCACAGCAACGCCTGCAGCCAAAAATCCCGCCTTCATCGCTTGCGCTTTGGAAGCTTCATGCGGTAGTCCGAGGGCACCTTGCCCAACCCGATGTCCCGCAACTTGCCGTGGAGCAAACGGCGCTTCATTGGCGTGAGGTGGTCGGTGATCAAAACCCCATCGAGGTGATCGTTTTCGTGTTGCACAATTCGAGCCGCCAAACCCGTCAGCCGCTCTTCCACCAATTCCCACTTCTCATTGTAGTACTCAACCGAGATTGAATTGGGACGCTCTACTCCTTCTCGAATGCCCGGGATGGACAGACACCCTTCTTCCATTTCACCGGTGTCCTCAGATTCATCAAACAGGACTGGATTGATCATGACGCGTTTAAAATCCTGGCACCCCGGATCTCCTTTTTCGCCTCCGGCAAAGGGAGAACCGTCGCAGACAAACAATCGAATCGACAAGCCGACTTGGGGTGCCGCCAGTCCCACCCCGTCCGCTTCATACATCGTTTCCCACATATTTTGCACCAGTTCATCCAATCCAGCATGGCCTTTCTCGATGTCCTTAGCCTCAGCTTTTAGCACTGGATCTCCGTAGGCGACTATCGGTAAAATCATGGGACAAAGTTAGGGCAGTTATTCGGCGAGGAACACCCTACTTTTGCACCATGCAAATGCTGGACACCATCCCAGAAGCCATTGAGGCCGTTCGCAATGGAGAGGTCATTATTGTCGTGGACGATGAGGACCGCGAGAACGAGGGTGATTTTCTCGTAGCTGCCCGTCATGCCACCCCCGAAGTCGTCAACTTCATGGCCACGCATGGACGCGGTTTAATCTGCGCTCCCCTAGTGGAAGATCGGTGCGACGAACTAGACTTGGCGCTCATGGTACAATCCAACAATGCGGCATACGAAACGCCCTTCACTGTGAGTGTGGACCTCATCGGCCACGGATGCACCACAGGCATCTCAGCGCAAGACCGCTCCAAAACGATTCAAGCACTGATCAACTCGAACACCCGACCAGAAGAATTAGGCAAGCCAGGGCACATATTTCCACTGCGCGCGCGAAAGGGAGGCGTCCTTCGCCGAGCAGGCCACACGGAGGCTGCCATTGATTTTGCCCGCCTTGCAGGTTTTGAGCCCGCCGGAGTCATTGTGGAGATCATGAACGAGGACGGCACGATGGCGCGTTTGCCCGAATGCCGGGAACTGGCGGACAAATTCAACTTGAAATTGGTTTCCATTGCCGACCTGATTGAACACCGGCTTCAAAACGAGACCCTTATCGAGCGCGTCAAAGAGATGGAAATTCAAACCGCCTTTGGCCCTTTCACCGCCGTTGTATTTCGCCAATCCTCGAATGAAGTGGAACACGTGGCATTGGTCAAAGGGACGTGGGAAGAAAACGACGAGGTTCCAGTTCGCGTGCACAGCACGAGCATGCTTGGAGATGTCTTCCAGATCACCGACTTCGGTAAAGGCCCCATGCTCCACGCCGCGATGAAAAAGATGGATGACATTGGCTGTGGTGTTTTGGTGTACCTGAACAAGCTGCGTCAAGGAGGAGGAATCCTCGATGAATTGACTGCTTACAAGCGCATCCAAGAAAGCGACCAGTCAGCACCGGCACGAATGGACACCAAAGATTACGGCATTGGCGCCCAAATCATCCGGCAACTTGGTGTGCGCAATTGCCACGTACTCACCAACACCGAACGCACCCTCGGTCCCATCGGATACGGTCTCACCATTACGAGGACATCCGGCCTCGACCTGCCGAAGTAACATCACTAGATGCTCAAGCAACAAAAAAGGGACCGTTTTGGTCCCTTTTTGTTATGGTGAAGCGGCAGTGCGCTTAGCCTTCTTTCTTGTCCTCTCCCTTATTATCGAACTTGCTGTACTTCTGACGGAACTTATCAATTCGACCGGCTGTATCCACAAATTGTGCTTTGCCCGTGTAGAAAGGGTGCGACTTGTGGCTGACTTCCACCTTGACCAATGGGTACTCGTTTCCGTCCTCCCACTTAATGGTTTCTTTGGTTGCGGCAGCCGAACGGCTCAAGAACGCGTAGTCGTTTGACATGTCTTTAAAAACAACCAAACGGTAGTTATCGGGGTGGATTCCTGGTTTCATAGCTCGTGTTGTAATCCCTTAAGGGGCGGCAAAGATAGGTGACATGCCGGGAATTTCAAATACTTACACTTTTTAAC
>DJYV01000177.1:0-2155 GCA_002448555.1 Flavobacteriales bacterium UBA6969 | reverse complement strand
TGGTTTTAAGTGAGTTTAGCGCAAGCTAAGCATCAAGTGATAATTTGGTTAAGTTGGTCCTGTCCCAGAACGCTGGGGCAGGACTATTTTTTTATCCCTACCCCATCCCTTCAAACACCCCACTTCGCCCACATCCGGGTGTTCGCAATTCCAGTGCCTCGCGAGCGAGGCCGTCGCACCATCGAATAGCTTGCTTGTGTGTTGAAGTCCTCTGCATACCTGCGGCTGTTGATCGGTCTTGTGCTTTTGCCGATGCTGGCTTTGGCTCCGCTGAAGAACGCCGGAATCGTTCAAGAACACGACCTCCCAAGTGACATGGATGCAGGAGAAACCCGAGTCGTTACATGGTCCCTGGATATATACGATTGCGCGGGATTCGCACGGTTTCAAGTTCAATTTCCCGAAGGCATCGAGGCTACGGCCCTCGAGACCGCCCAAGCTTCATTCTCATTTGAAGGCGGAAAAGCCAAGTTCATCTGGATGGAGCTGCCTCCGAAAAACATCTTGGACGTCTCGCTTGAAATTGCAGCCAACTCCGATTTTCAAGGCGGATCGGTTACGCAGTGGTTCTCATTCATTCGGGACGGTAGGCGCAAGGACGTGGAATTCAAACCGCACCACATAGCGCTCAGCGAATCCGAGGTTTCCGAGCAACGGGTTTCAGCACAAAACATCGAGGTTCAACGCTCATGGACGGCAACCACCGATCGAACCGGTACCATGAGCGTGACCATCCGAGGCCACGAGCCCGGTCAATTCCTGAAGCTCACAGAAACACTCGGGGCGCACGGGGCAATTTCCGTTTTGGACGACGCAGACTGTGACATTCGGGATGCCTTTGATGACCAATTGGTCTTCATTTGGCAAGCCGCTCCAAGCGCATCGGAAATGATGGTGAAGTACACCCTGCGGGACGGCCGTCCGGACCAGGTGACCGGACGCATTTCTACCATCCAGAACAACGCCGCCATCGAACGGACTGTTGAGGCGCTTCAACCTCCCGCACCGACGGCACCGACGGCACCCACTGCGCCATCGAGCACACCACCATCAACACCTCCTGTTGAGCCCGCTCCAACTGAGCCCGCAACTGCTGCAGATGATGTGGCCTTTCGCATACAGATTTTGGCCACACACGCCGCCGTTGGCAGCGAAGCCGTAAAACGCATTTATGCCTACCCCGGAGAAGTCCGACACGAACAGCACGACGCGTGGCACAAATACACCACTGGCTACCACACCACCTATCGAGCCGCCCGTGACAATCGGGTGGACTTAAACAGCAACCACGCGTTCCCTGGACCGTTTGTCACCGCCTACCGCAACGGGCAACGCATCACCGTCCAAGAAGCCCTCTTGGTCACCAAACAAAACTGGATTCCCTAATGAAGCGCAATTCATCGGATTGGAAATCAGCCATCAATGGCTATGAAACCTACCTCGCCCTCGAGCGTGGCTTAAGCGAAAACTCCATTGTCGCTTACCTGCGCGACATCACGAAATTTCGCAATTACTGCGTGCAAAACGAATCCGTTCAGGACCCGGGCTTGGTGCAAATGAAACACATTGAACGGTACCTCGGCTTCTTGTTTGATGAAGGCATCGCGCGCAACAGCCAGTCGCGCATGCTCTCAGGCATTCGCAGCTTCTGCAAATACCTCCGCGTCGAAAACATCATGGAGGGCAATCCAGTGGAACTGGTCGAAGCGCCGAAACCGCAGCGGAAATTGCCCGACGTTTTGACCGTCGACGAAATCAGCGCCATCATCGGCGCTGTTGACCTTTCACGGCGGGAAGGAGTCCGTAATAAAGCGATGCTAGAAGTCCTCTACAGCTGTGGCTTGCGGGTGACGGAGTTGTGTGAATTGCAACTCTCCAAAGTGGATTTCATCGATCGCGTGGTGCAGGTTGTTGGGAAGGGAAACAAAGAGCGCATCGTGCCCATCGGCTCCACGGCCCTTGCCGCCATCGATGATTACCTCGCGCAGTACCGCGCAGACATCATCCCGATGAAAGGCCACGAGGATACCTTGTTTCTCGGAAGGCAAGGACGAGGACTGAGCCGGCAGATGGCCTTTACGATGCTGCGCCGGGTTGCTATTCACGCCCAAGTGCGCAAGAACATATCCCCGCACACCTTCCGGCACAGCTTCGC
>DJYV01000063.1 GCA_002448555.1 Flavobacteriales bacterium UBA6969 | reverse complement strand
AGACGAAGCGGCGTTCCAAGCCTTACTTGATGATGCCGAACGCGCCCTGTCGAAGGACCGACTTGAGGAGGCAAGGGCTGGTTTTGAAGCAGCCAAGGGCATGCGCCCGGACGCGCGTGAGCCGCGTGATGGCCTGCGCCGTGTAGACGAGCGGGAGGACGCGCTGGCGAATTCCGCCGAGGTCGATGAAGAGTACAATGAACTTGTGGAGGACGGCGATATCTACTTTGAGCGTGAGCAGTGGGACCGGGCGATTGACAAATTCGCAGAAGCCAGTGCCTTGAAGCCGAACGAGTCCTACCCGAAAAATCGAATGGAGGAGGCCCAAATTCGCCAAGCGGACCTGGCGGCTCAGCAAGCCGATCTCATCGCCAAAACCATCGAGTACGAAGCACTGATCGATGAAGCCAATTTGTTGTTTCGTGCAGACGATTACGCCGAGGCGTTGGCGAAGTACGAGGCTGCGGGCTCGGTTTTGCCGGCCGAGCGGTTCTGGCAACAACGAGCCGAGGCATGCCGCGAGCGAATGGCCCAGGCCGATGCGAAATCCGCTGGGCGAAGAAAACGGGCTGCGGAGGAGGCAGAGAAAGAGGCAGCTGCAGCGCTTGAACGCGAACAGCGCGAAAACTACAACCGCATCAACGACGGCGCCGATGAGGCGTTCCGCAACAATGACTACGCTGCAGCCATTACTCAGTACAATGAGGCGTTGGCCATTTTCCCGGATGAACGCTACCCCAAACAGCGCATTGCGGAGGCAGAGAAGCGTTTGGCTCGGGCCCAGGATGCGGCGGAGGCTGAACGCAGCCGTGCAGAATCTGCGGGATCCGATTCGGAGGCCGATGCAGTGGCATGGGAGGAAGCTGATGCTGCCGCCGACGCTGCGGTCGACGAGGAGCGCGCCGCCCGTGAAGCGGCCGAAGCCGCTGCCCGTTCAGAGGCGGAGCAAGTGGAAGAGGCCTACGACCAAGCGATTGAGGCCGCCGATGAAGCCTACGATCGACAGCAATGGACACAAGCACAGCGGCTGTACGATGACGCTTTGGCCGTGAAGCCCGGGGATCGCTACGCCAAGTCACGCAAGGAGCGTGCCGCACGCGCAGTGAGCAATGCTGAAGGAGACGACCTCACCGAACGCGACGCGGGCCCGTCGGAGGCCGATCTCGACCGCGAGCGTGCGGCCATGGTACGCGAAGCACAGCGCGAAGCGGAGCGCCAAAACGAGGCGGCTGAAGCATTGGAAGCTCAATTGCTGGCCGACCAGCAGGCCGAACGCGACCGAGAGGAAGCCAAACGTCAGGAACAAGCCGATCGGGACCGTCGACGCGCTGAGAAGCTGGCGCAGCAAATGAACAGCAGCGACAAGGACGAAGTCGAAGCCTATTACAAGGCAGCCTTGGAAAGCGAGGCAGAAGCCCGGAGACAGGAGGTAGAAGAAAAGAAAACGGCGCAGGAACAACTCCTTCGCGACGCCCAGCGCAGTGCGGCAGAACGCGTCGACCGCGACCTCCAAGCACAGAAGGACATGGAGCGCCAAGTCCGTGCCATCAATGAGGCCGGTACCGCCCAGCAAGCAGATCGCCGCCGGGAAGAAGAACAGCGTCAAGCAGCCTATGAGGCCAATGCGGAACAGGCACAAGCGGCCGGGACGGAGATGATCCAACAAGGTGCCCGCGAAACGGAGAACAAACGCCGCCGCAAACGCCGCCTGGAAAAGAGCCGCGCACAAGACTACACGTTGAATGTGCCGGAAGTGGAGGCCAAAAAGCGATCGTGGCGCAACCTGTTTAAAGGCCTTACGCGCACCGCTGAAGACCGCCGCAGGGAATCGCGTGCGCAAGTGGAGAACATGACACGTCGCTTCCGCCGATTAGGAGACGGAGCCAATGCGCGTGCCCAGGAACGCTGGTTGGAGTCGCGTCGCCGCGAGAAAAAGGAGCGTCGATTGATGGCCCAGCGCGAACAAGAAGCCCGCCAGCGAGCCTACAACGAGCAACAAGCGGCGCAGGCCAATTTGCGGGAAGTGGGCCCCCGAGCTCCCGAAGATTACAAGTTGGCCGAAGACGATGCCGACATTCTGCAAGGAGTGAATGAGCAGTCTTACGATATCCCGAATGGCCTCGTCATTGAACGAACCGTGCGCACAGGCAACCTGGTTGTCCGGTACCGCAAGGTTGTCACCAAGACCGGTGTATACTACTTCAGAGGTGAACGAAGCATCACCGCGGACACGTGGCGCCGCGAAACAACCGTTGTACTCGATTGATGAACTCGCGATCGCAGCGTTTTTGGGTGGCGATGGTGTTGACCTTGTCGCTGCATGCGTTGGTGCTTTTCGTCCTTTGGATGCAGCCGGCGGGGCGGTATGCTGCTGCAGCCAATGCCTTCATCCCGGTAGAATTTGCTGAATGGGAAGCAGCTGAAAGCGTGGCTCCAACCCTTGAACAGCAGTTGCGTGCGCAAATGGAATCCCGTGTTTCCAATCTCGTGGCCGATGCGAATGCTTCGGCTTCCTCGGAAATGCAATCGACCAGCGCCCAGGACGAAACCCGCATGGCAGAGGAGGTAGAGGCCGAATTGCGAGCAATGGAGCAGGCGGAGTTTGAGCGCTTGGCGGCAGATCAAAAGGACTTCGGATTGGAAGGGGTGCCCGACGATGGGCAAAACGGTCAGGTCAACACCCTATCCGGCTGGGACCAGCGCTACGACGGCCGCGTCATCGTGTCGTACGATGTGGCGAACCGAAAGCACGTATACTTGCCCATTCCCGGTTACCAATGCCTCGAAGCTGGCAAGGTGGTGGTGGAAGTGGAGATTGCTCGCGACGGCAGCGTGACCGAGGCCCGGTTGGTGCAGTCGGCTGTGGGTGATGCGGAGGCTTGCTTGAATACGGCGGCGCTGAAATATGCGCGTCGGTCCGTTTTCGAAACCCGTACAGATGTGGACCAGTTGGGTACGATCACTTACGAGTTTGTCGCCCAATAGCCGTTGAAAACTGCGTCGTCAGGGCCGCTTTGGAGCAGGGCTTGGTGTAACTTCGCTGAAGAAGTTTTTCGATTTGGCCTATACCCCTGAACAACCGCTCAAGTTGGGCGTCATCCGAGAAGGAAAGACCCCACCAGACCAACGTGTCCCTCTGACGCCGGACCAGTGCGTCCTGCTCGAGGAGCGTTTTCCGCAATTGAAAATTGCCATTCAATCCAGCCCGGTGCGCCGCATCCGCGATGCCGAATACAGCGCTGCCGGCCTCGATGTGCGCGAAGACGTTTCCGATTGCGATGTGCTCATTGGGGTGAAGGAGGTCAACATAGAGGACTTAGTACCCGGCAAGACCTACCTCTTCTTCAGCCACACGCATAAGCTGCAGCCGTACAACGCCAAATTGCTCGCGGCCATCCTCGATAAGAAAATCCGCCTCATCGATTACGAATTGTTGAAGCGCCCCAGTGGTCGCCGCATCATCGGCTTTGGCCGTTGGGCCGGACTCGTCGGAGCCTACAGCGGGCTACGTGCCTATGGTTTGCGCAGCGGGTCGTTTGTATTGCCCAAGGCGATCGACTGCCGCGACCTCGAAGAGATGCTCGCGCACGTCAGGGGTGTGACCCTTCCCGCGAATTTCAAGATTGTCCTCACGGGCCATGGCCGGGTAGGGCAGGGTGCTCGCGAAGTGCTGGACCACATGAAGCTCCGCTCTGTGCACCCGAACGACTTCCTGCGCATGGACTATCCCGAGCCGGTGTTCACGCACTTGGACGTCGAAGACTACAACGCGCGTACCGATGGGGGAGCGTTTCGTATGGACGATTTCGTGACGGATCCGATGGAATTTGAAAGCACCTTCCCGCGGTATGCCCATGCTGCGAACCTTTTCATCGCAGGCCATTTCTGGGCCGAGGGGTCGCCTTTCCTTTTCACGCGGGAGGACATGCGCCACCCGGATTGGAAGGTCAGCGTCGTGGCGGACATCAGCTGCGACATCGACGGGCCGGTGGCATGTACGTTGCGTCCTTCCACCATTGAAAATCCCATTTATGGCTACCACCCGGGCACCGAACAGGAGTGCACGTTTGACCACCGGGAAGGCATTACCGTTCTGGCTGTAGACAACCTGCCGTGCGAGTTGCCGCGCGATGCGTCGGAAGGGTTTGGCCGCGAGCTGATGGAGCACGTCATTCCCTTGTTGGTGGAAGGCGATGGCGACGGCATCCTCGACGGAGCGAGCCAGACGACTTTGGACGGCGAGTTAAACGCGCCGTTTGCCTACCTCGCGGAATATGTCAGTAGCGATAAAGGTTGAAGATCAACTGCGGTGTTTGCTCATAAGAATGAAACGGATTGATTACGCGCTTGCGTGAGCTAACGGTATTGGATTTTGCTCTACCTTCAACGTCAGATGAAACCTATTTGACAATGATGAAAAGACAAGTCTTGTTGCTTTGCACCACGGTCGCTTTTTTCACGACCGCGGAAGCCCAAATTGAGTACAATTGGCAAAATTCCAAAGAGGGCTGGGTCAGCGCAAGTGAGCCGAATTTAGGGTGTGTTCTTGTCGCCGAGCCGAATGCCCTCGCCATGAAAGCATTCAACCAAACGCCCGTTATGCGCAGTGGTACGCTGCAAGACGATTTAAATCTTGAAGCAACCGCGTATAACCGTGTGCGCGTCAGCTTGAAGAACACGACCGCTTCAGGGAATCCCAATGCTCGCTTGTTCGTCTATCCACCCGGTAGCAATACAGCTACGTGCAATTACAACTTCGCGGTCGATACGATGATGGTGGATTTTGAGACGTATGTCATCTCCTTGGATGATGCTCCGACGAATGGCGTGTTGGAAGGGACCATTGCACGCTTCGGCCTCAGAGCTCCGTGGGGCGTTGCCAATGGCGATACAATCTATTGGGAGTCCATGGTTGTCTACAGCTCACTCGGATGCACGGATTCACTTGCGTGTAACTTCAGTCCATACGCTGAGGAAGAAGATGGTTCATGTTTTAATCCGGGAAACCCATGTGACGACGGAGATGACACAACCACAGACGACGTGATTGATGAAAACTGCGAATGTGTTGGACAACCCATCGTAAACATTGAGAATTCGCCAAAAGGGAGTGTGAACCTCACACTGTTTCCCAATCCCGTTGCAGGTCAGTTCCGAATTGAGGCTGCGTCACGAATTGAAGAAGCGGAAGTGTATAACGCAACCGGCAAGCGCATCGCTGTTTTGCTGCCCAATGCTGCATCATTTACGGTGGATGCCGCCAGATGGCCCATTGGCAATTATCATTTTCGCGTGGTTTATGCCGACGGTTCGGTAGATCACGAAAGCTTCGTTGTGGTTCGTTGAATGGCTTGATTGATATCGTTAGAATGGACCGCATCCATTTGCACAGCGCGTGTTTGGGGTTGGTTCTGTTCTTTGGGTTTATGGTCGGTTGTCAATCTGAACAGCAACCAACCGATGGAACGAACAATCATCGTAACGTCCTTTTCATTGTTGCCGATGATTTGAATTGTGACCTCAGCACCTACGGTCACCCTGTCGTACAAACGCCACACCTGGATGCCTTCGCCGACCGGGCGGTTGTGTTCACAAATGCCCACGCTCAGTATCCCCATTGTGGGCCATCGCGGGCGTCAATGATGACGGGATTGTACCCAGATCAAACCAAGATTTTTCGAAACAACACCTACATCCGTGATGCCATTCCGGACGTGATTACAATGGGACAACGATTTAGGCAAAGCGGTTATCGCTCCATTCGAATCGGAAAAATATTTCACTCTGACAATCCCAGCGCAATCGGTACAGCTGGTATTGATGATATTTATTCATGGGACCAGACCATCCATCCCTATGGACGGGATAAACGGGAAGAGTACAAAATCAACACACTTACTCCTCGAAAGTATGGCGGCACCTTGAGTTGGCTTGCTATGGATGGGACCAGTGAGGAGCAAACAGACGGGATAGGAGCGACGGAGGCTATGGGAAAACTTGATGAGCTCGCAGCGTCCGGGGAACCATTCTTCCTGGCTCTGGGGTTTTACCGCCCGCACACTCCATTCGTGGCCCCAAAGCGGTTTTTTGCTCAATACAACCCGGAGCACATTGAAATTCCTGAAACCCCTGAAGGTTATCTTGAGACTCTTCCAGAACGCGCGCAGAAGTCGATTCGCCGCAAACAAAACCCAACCGTTCTCGAAGTAGAACTTGCGCAAGAAATCAAGGCGGCTTACTTCGCAACGGTGTCTTTCGTGGATGAGCAAATCGGCCGGGTCCTTGGTAAACTCGAAGAAACTGGTCTGGATGAGAATACGGTGGTTGTGATTACATCGGATCATGGGTATCACTTAGGTGAGCATGGTCATTGGCAGAAACAGACGCTCTTCCAAAATGCGACCCAGGTGCCGTTGATCATTTATTCTCCGGAGTCGACCCAGCAGGGATCCGTGAATCAAGTCCCTGTTGAATTAATTGATATCTATCCGACGCTGATGGAGCTGACAGGAATCAGCCCGCCTGCATTCCTCTCCGGGCAGAGCTTAGTGCCGATGTTGTCATCCAATGCTTATGATGCGACGGACCGTCCGCTGCATGAAAATGCCTTAACGCAGTGGGGAAGGGGCCATTCCTTGGTCGATGGCCGCTACAGGATTACGCGCTGGAACAATGGAGAAGAGCTGAAATGGGAATTTTATGATCGTGCAGCAGACCCGGACGAGATGCACAACTTGGTCTCAGGTGGAATTGAGCGTTATCCCTTCGATTCTTTGCGATTCGTGTTGGAATCAAGAATTGCCGAAGCCGAGGTGAAACCCGAAGGTTTGGGACGGCAGTTTGACAACGCAAAGCCGGCGCACAAGGCTCCTAACATAACGCACGGTGATCTCTTCGATGAACACGGAGAACAGACATTCCTGAAGCCAAAAACAGATTGAGATATGCCTCTACGAAAAGTTGACCAAGGGACTGCTGCATTGTTGTTTGTGATGGGCGCAATTTTGGTCGGTTGCGATGCTGAAAAGAGCCTTGACTCGGAGCGCCTTCAACCGAATTTTCTCTTCATTTTGGTTGACGACCAGGGCTGGAACGGCACTTCGGTAGAGATGATTGAGGGGGATTCCCTCTCACGGAGTGACTTTTTCGAAACTCCCCATTTGGAAGCCCTTGCGGATTCGGGTATGGTATTCTCGCAGGCCTACGCAGCCGCTCCCGTATGTGCCCCTTCCCGATATAGCATTCAGTTCGGAAAAACGCCAGCACGGCTCTCCGTGGTCCGCGTTGGTATGAATACTGATCATATACAGCACGAAGCACTGCTGAGCATCCCAAAAGCGCTCGCCGGAGTCGACAGCAACTACGTGGCGGGTCATTTCGGCAAATGGGGAATGGGAAGCCACCCGAGCATCCTCGGCTATGCGCACAGCGATGGCCCCAATCAAAACAAAGCAGGAGGTTTCGTCAACGACAGGAGCCAATGGACCGTTCAGCCTAAGGAGGATCCCAAGCGGATTGGGGAGTTGACCCGATCTGCATTGGATTTCATGGCGGAGGCCAACGCGTCGAATCGTCCGTTTTACTTGCAGGTATCGCATTACGCTGTGCACGCTTCGATTCAGGCAACGCCGGGACAACTCGAAATATTCGAGTCGAAGGCAGCAGGAGTGCGGCACATGGACTCTGGCTTTGCAGCGATGACGGCTGATTTGGATGCAGGACTCGGCGCATTAATGCGTGGATTGGACTCATTGGGCTTGCGGGACAACACCTACATTTTCTACATGTCTGATAATGGATCTGTACCCAATATTCCCGGGGCCAAGCCGTACACGCGCAGCCTGAATTATCCACTGAGCCGGGGTAAGTGGGATGCCATGGAAGGAGGGGTTCGTGTACCGTTGGTGGTCTCAGGACCCGGCATAGCCAAAGGCGCCTATTGCGACCAGCCGGTTTCCGGATGTGACATCTTGCCCACGATTTCCCAATTGGCCGGGCGGTTCATCGGAGGCGATTCGACGCTGGACGGGGGAAGCTTCCACGGCCTGCTTTTCGAGGAGGATGAGGCCACAGTAACACGGTTGACCGATGGACTGATATTTCATGTGCCCTATCGCAATGGCATTGCACTAAAACGGCCCCATTCTGCGATACGCCAGGGCGACTTCAAACTCCTAAAATTTCAAGACACGGGGGAAACTTACCTCTATGACCTGAGCGTTGATGCAGGGGAGACCACCGACCGAACCGCACAATTTTCGCAAACTTCAGAGGCGTTGGAGCGGCAATTGGATGCTTACCTCCATAGCGTCAAGGCTCCGAAATGGGCAGAAGGCATCACATGGAAGAAGCATCCTTTGGAATCGTTTAACTCCTACCATTGAATGCCATGAGGGTATCCGCGCTTTGGAGGGTTTGTGCAGTTGCAATGTTGGTGATTGGATGCAATGATTCTGAGAAAAACGAAGTCACACCAGACCACATGCCCTGGGATGACGGTCCGAGCGCGATGGTTCCCGTGCCGGCTGGAGACTTTTGGATGGGCGCAAACGAAGATTCGCTTGCCCTTGCTCGAGAGTACCCGCGTCATCAGGTCCACGTTGATGCTTTCCTGATGGATGTGCATGAAGTGACCAATGCGGCCTTTAGCGAATTCGTTGCTGCAACTGGATACCAAACAGTCGCCGAGCGCCCCCTGAACTGGGACGAATTCAAACAACAACTTCCCCCCGGTACTCCCAGGCCTAGCGAGGAATATTTTCTTCCGGGTTCGATGGTCTTCACAGCGAACCCAGCAATTTTCAATTACATCGACTATTCCCAGTGGTGGTCGTGGGTGCTGGGAGCGGATTGGCGTCATCCGTTTGGACCGGACAGCGACTTGGAAGGGCTACAAGATCACCCCGTTGTTCATGTGGCCTATGAAGATGCAGTCGCCTACGCAAATTGGCTCGGTAAGCGACTTCCGACTGAGGCAGAGTGGGAGTGGGCCGCCCGCGGCGGGTTGTTCGATAGTCCGCTGCCGTGGGGTAACGAAGGGATAGAGGAAGGTGAGCCTCGCTGCAATACGTGGAATGGAACCTTTCCAACCTCCAACACTGAATGGGATGGGTTTGTGGGTACGGCTCCGGTGGGGAGTTATGAGCCGAACGGCTATGGAATCCATGACGTTGCGGGAAATGTTTGGGAAATCTGTTCGGATTGGTATGACGAGAGCCATTATGCCTCCTACCCAGTGGATTCAGTTACCCTAAATCCGCGCGGCCCTGAAACGTGGCGTTATCCCCCTGAACCGCATGACCCGAAACGCGTCATGCGGGGCGGCTCGTTCTTGTGCAATAGGAGCTACTGCGCAAGTTACCGCGTTTCAGCACGCATGCCGTTTTCAGCCAGCACCAGCATGAGTCACATCGGATTTCGTTGCGTGAAAGATTTGGAGAAGGAGGAATAAGTATGGTAAGTGTCAAAATGGAATCGGTATTTTGCGACTATCGATTGTTGTGCGTATCATTCAGCGTGAAACGCATGTTGACGTACTCGATTGTCTTCGCCTTTGCGTGCATGCATTTGCCATTCGGATTGGCTGCTCAAGGAAATCCGGGTGAGCCCATTTTTACAAGCAACGTGATTCCGGAAAAGTCACCAGGCTCATCCATTGAATTCAGCGGATTCTATCGGTTTTACTTGTATGGCAGGAATCAACATGAAACCTTTCCCAATAATTCAGGAAAAACCCTTGCGCTCATAGCGGGCGACTTGTACCGTGAACCGATGCTCTTGCTGAAGTTAAAAGGGCTCAGCCGAGAACGCATACGGTTCTCTGCTGACTTCATGATCAACAGCATTTACAAAGGGAGTTCACAGGCGACCCAATCACTTACGCTCGATCTCGGTTTGAACCTTGAAACGATATTTTTGACGAATTACGGTCGCTTTCGTCTCCGATCGGGTGGCGTCGCTTGGTACCGACAGAGTCGATTGACGGTGTGGGGCAATCGCTCGCTAAATCGCATGAGCCTGTTCGAGCGTCGGCCTCAAACCGCTGTCGATGCCGAGGCAGGACAGCGCTACGAGCGCTACTATGCAAACGGATTGATTGATGAAGGGGTCCGGTATGGAAGCCGCGCTTTTCAGGGGATATTCCTCGAGGGCAAACGACTGCCAATGAACTTCTCCTTTAAAGGGGTCATCGGAAAGAGTAATTTTAACCGCTCCGCGGAGGAAGGGAATGATAATTTTACGGCATGCGCCCGCCTGCAGAATGAGCTGAACGATTCGCTCAAGGTTTCGTACAATTTCCTGCAATCATTCCGCCGTGAATCGCCTGCTTCAGCTGATTTCCAGCAGTACTCAATATCCACGGGTGAAGCGGTTTATCGCTCGAAACATTGGACGGCTCAATTGGAAGCGGGCTGGGGACGATTTACCAATTCCCAATACGATTTGGGAGGCGGTGAAGCGGTCTTGTTCAATTTGCGCACGAATAAGAACCTTCGGGTGCCGTTGACGCTTCAGCTCTACCGGATCTCTCCCCAATTCGTCAATGTCACCGGGAATTTTTTGAATACGACGGTGCTCGAGGTATTCCCGAACGTTGCAGGCGTGGGAGCTACCATTCGAACGCCTTACCAGGGTCCGATGGTGGGGCTTCAATCACCCGCCAACAACCGCCAAGGTGTATCGCTCAACTTCGAATGGACTGCCGGCCGGTTGAAGATGAATGCGGGAATGGGCTGCTTCGCAGAAATAGACAGCACAGACAATGGGCTGACGTACCTGCACAACGTCAACGGTCAAATGCTGGCAAGGTTGTACTTGTTCGGACAACGTTGGGGCCCTTACAACGCATTGAATTCCAACTACCGAGGCACCTATGAGGAGGTGAACATTTTTGAGGAAGATGGGATAACACCAGCTCGTATGCGGAAGTTTTTCAGTGTAGCGGAGGTCCAGGCAAAGTGGAAGTCTGCGTTTGAACGCCGTAACATTTATGTATTCGCCCTTGGTCGCGTGAATACGTGCCAGCCTGAATTTAATCCAGTGCCCGTTTTGGATGATGAAGCGCTACTCCGTCAATACAGTTCTGAGATCGACGTTTGCCTCGAGTGGAACAGCAGAACGGTTCTCGTTATGAATTATGGTGTAGAACGCATTCGTGGGAATCAGCAAACGGACTTAGGGGATAGTGGTGATCTTTTGGCTCGCAATCAGACGAGTCGCTTGCTGGGGTGGGGCATGGATTGGAGCCTGTCGAAAAGAGCGACCTTGTTTTTGCGGCACGCTCATTACCGTTACTCCGATCCAAATTTTTTGGAAAACAACTTGAGCGGCACAGAGTCGACCCTTGAAATAAAAGTGATGTTTTAACGATGATCCGACCCAAAGAACTCTTTCTTGTTTCGTTTTGTTTGTGGATGAGCCTCTGCACAGCCCAAGAGCGGCCGACTGTTTGGTTTGATGGTTTGTCGCGGTCGTTGTTCGCACGGGATGCAATGGGAGCAGCTAGCCCAGTAGATTCCGTGTCTGAACGAAGCACGTCTGTGGGATACAATTTACTGGATCTAAACGTGCACGTGAACCCGACGTCTGACATGGAGGTCATGGCGCAGTTGCGCGTGCGCAACGAGCTCGGAGGATTTTTCGGGACCGGCACGACGGTAGATGTTCGGCAATTGACGTTGCGAGGTACGATTGATAACAAGATTCGTTACCAAGTCGGAGACATGTTCTTGCGCCAGACACGCTTTACGCTATTCAATTCCGCATCAGATGCGGAGGCGTTGAGCGCCGGTTTTCAGCCTTATCGGGACGTCATTGATTATGAAAATTTTTATGGAGACAATCGATGGCGATTGCAGGGACTGCAAACGGATTTTTCTCTTCAGTTTGCTCGGTTTATTCGAACGCTGGCAATTGATGCATTCATCACACGCCCAAGGGGGTCGGTGCTGACTTCAAGTGGCACTTATTTGAGCGACCGGTTGCTTGGTGGAGCGTCCGCCGTAGCCGACATCACGAAGCAGTGGCAACTGGGGCTTCACCACGTGAATTTGTTTGAGGTGCCGACCTCGGGCACGTTGGATGTCGCTGTTCGCAATCCTGTGCATTGTGCGGTGTTGCGTCATCAGCAAGGCGGGGAGCGGTGGACCCACGAAACAACCGTGCACGCCGGAACATCCAGTCGTACCTGGGTGTTTGCGGCTGACGACCAAAACGACTTGACGAGTTCAGGGGCATTTTGGGAGCTGGACTCCCGGCACGAATCGAGAGATTCGCTCTGGAATTGGAATGTTGGGTACCGCTACGTTGACCCTGAATTTCGAAGTGCTGCGGCTCAGACACGAAGGTTGGATTGGTCAAGTGCAATGCAGCCTTCGACCTTTGCAACGTACACCAGCGATCAGCTCGCACGGCGCTTATCGGTTTTCGATTTGCTTGTTGATCCGCTTTTGTACAACCAAGCCCTGGCTCCCCAGCTCATGCAATTCAATCCATTCTTGAGCAACGTGAGTCCTTATGGCGACGCGACACCAAATCGCATGGGTGTCTTCGGAAGCCTTGAATGGGGGGGGATGAAGAAAGCGGTCAATGCGGCCTTTAACCTCACAGCGCTCTCCGAAGTAATTGGCCAAGGAACTGAAAACAGGAGGCGGTTTGGTCGAGCGGAATGCCGGGTCCACTGGGCTGCTCCGAACGTTCTGAATATTGAAAAGGGGGTGGATGTGACGTTCCATTCAAAAGCAGAGTTGACGCGTCGAGATGGCAATGAATTTGAGGAATTGGACTTACGCTCTATCCAGTCTTCTATGGAATTGAAGGCAGGGCTTTCAGATGCGCTTACCATTCACGCTTCCGCATCCCACTGGACGGCCTCCGGCGAGGAATTCCTTTCCATTCGTGATGCGTATGACAACTTGTTCAATTTCGAAGCTGCGCAGGTCGACCGTTCGGATTGGATTTTCGCCTCAGGATTGTCGTATGAATGGAATAAGCATACCTACGCATCCATTCAGTACCAATGGTGGGGCGCCAATGATCGGGATCAAGCAATCCCAGACTTCCAATACGAGCGGCTCTTTTTTATCTTGACAATTGACTTATGAGAAACCGATTCATCCTCCCTTGTCTAGCTGTCTGTGCTATTTTGGCGCTCTTCGGCTGCGTAAAAGATGGTTACGAAGGCCCATCATTGAATGAGCTGTTTGGTGAATTTGAAATCATCGATTCTCTCACCCTTTCAACGACCAGTCCGGATTTCTCCATTGATGAGACCGTTGAATTTTTGGCAACGTTCAATAAACCGGTCAATTGGCAGTTGCAGATTCAAGGATTGTCATCGGGTGGTTCGAAGGCCTTTAGCGGCTTCTCTCAAGCCTTGGATAATGGCGTAGTGGTTTGGACCGGAACCTCTTCGAGTTTGCCATTTTTTGAGCTCGAAGATTGTGCGGTGGCGTTGATTATTGCGAACGAAGGCGTGGTACTGCACGATACACTCACCATAACGGGCCTCGTGAATTTCGGTGGCATTCGGGTGGCAGATTTCGACGCAGGACTTCCTGAAGGGGCCTTGGTATGGAGGCAGGATGGAGGGAACATGACCTTTCAATTGGCCGATGATAATCCCTTGCTTGGTTCGGGCTATTTCAAAATGGGGGGGAAGGTAGGTTGGGATTGGAGCTTAGGATACATTGACATTCCTGTCGACTTCTCCGATGCCACGGTAGCAGCTTCTGAGTTCTACCTCAACCTTGGTGTACTCTCTGGCACAGTTGGAATTCCAGCGACGGATCAGTTTTTGAATGTCTCCATTTCCGAATCCGAGGCGCCATTTGATGACAATCAAGCCAACAACGGTGCGGATGTTTTCGGTGCTGGTAACGAGGTGTATCGACACCAAATCCGACCCATTGATTGGAATGGATGGGAGTTCATCACCGTGCCCTATACAGATTTTGAAGTCAAGCACGAAGGCGGCGATAATATCCGTACCCCGGGCGACATCACTGCAATTCGAATTGCTTGCCAAGCCTGTCCGTTCAATGCATCTGCCGCGTGCCCAGAAAATGCC
>DJYV01000169.1 GCA_002448555.1 Flavobacteriales bacterium UBA6969 | reverse complement strand
ACGGCCAGCCCTTCTTTTTTGGCTTCCCGGATCAAGCTGACGGATTCCGCGGAGCTGATGCAGGAGAAGTGCAGCCTGCCTCCAGTGTAGCGCAAAACATCGAGGTCGCGCTTGATACGCATGGTTTCAGAGGCCGTGGGGTTGCCCACTACGCCCATGTGCGTGCTCGTGATGCCTTCGTGCATTTGCGGACGGGCATTCAGCCCCAATTCCAATGGGCATGTGATGACTGGGTGGGGCAGTCCGTGCGTGTATTCCAGTGCGCGGCGCAGCAGCTCAACGCTGTTGAGCGGGGCATCGTCCGAGAAGGCAACGGCCCCGGCGTGGGCCAGGTCGCGCATTTCGGAGAGTTGCTTTCCGTCCCGTCCTTTGGAGACGGTTCCCATCGGCAGCAGGTGGGCGTTCAAGCCGGCTGAACGTGCGATGAGGTACGCGATGTTGGATTTGGTATCCGGCACCGGATGCTGGTTCACGTTGAGCACGACGTGGGTGAAACCTCCCGCTTCGGCCGCTCGTAGGCCGTTTTCTAGGCCTTCTTTCTGCTCAAATCCCGGGTCGGCAAAATCCGCTTGCAGGTCCATCCATCCAATGGAAAGGTGAGCACCGGGCTCGTTCCATTCGGTGGCCGCTGGAGCGGGTGAAATGGCATCTTGAATGTCGACAATTACGCCGTCTCGGACGAGCACGTCTTTGGTGGCATCGTCGTGTGGGCCATTGGGGTCGGTGATGGTTACGCCTTTGATGATGGTTTCCATAAGCGGAGAAATAAAGTTTCAGCAGCGAGGGCTGCCACAGCAAGGAGAAGCAACGCTTTCCACAAGGGGACGCCTTGCTCCATGCGTTGAATGATTTGAGGCAAAGTAGAACTTGTTCCAGCGAGGATGCGCATGGATGGCCACGGGAGGGCGTTCCAAGCGTCTTTGAATTCCGTCACATTCCATGCGCGGTGATTGGATTCTGCACGGTCTTGATTCAAGCCGATGGCCGCGATGGGATTATTGCCATTGAGCAGGGTGTAGTGCCCGGTGGCAAATGGCACGCCGCTGAGGTTGACTCGGGCGCGCTGGCCCAGTTCGCGCACTTCGGGAAGCCACTGCTGTGCGCGGGTCTCCGAAGCGGTTCCCCACTGCTGGGGCCCTTCCATGGACCAATCGCTTTCCGGCATCAGCGGTGCCGCAACCGCCCAGGCTTCTGAGACGCCCAATTCCGCCTGGTGAATCACGTGTGCGGAGGAGCGCTCAGCAATGCGCAGCATGAGCGGTACCCACAGGGCATGCCGGATCAAATTGGTGGCTTCAGCGGCGGCGCCCGCGTTCAATACAAATGCCTGGCCGCGCCCTTTGGGAATGCGCGAGAAAAAGGTGCGGCCCGATTCCGTGGCGGCCAGAACCTCCTCACCAGGAGCTTCCGGTCGGTTCCAAATCGACTCAACTGCCGGCAAGTCGATGCGCTCGGGCGTTGTGGCGAACATATCCGTAAAAAACGGATGGTCCATCTGCAGATCGCGCACCTGGTCTGGTTGGTCCGTCCACGAAGCAGCCTCAGCCACGCCGAATGCCGTAAGCACCGATGCGTCGGAGGTGCGCGGCGTTGGGATGTAAACAGCGGTTCCGCCTTCCTCAACATAGGAAAGCAGCGCATTGTTGAAGCCGGATCCCGAGGCGGGCCAGTCGTTGAGCACGACCACTTGCTGCCCGGTAAAATCGCCCGGATTCCATTGGGTTTGATACGTCACCCGGTACAGTCCGCCGGCCGTATTGTACGCCCGGCGCAATGCGGTGTTGACCGTTTCTGAATTCCCCGAGGAGAGTACCAGAATGTCGATTTGGTTCAAGACGTCGTATCCAAAATGCCACCGGTCGTCAAAGCGAATCGGCGCATCTTCCACTTCGACCGAAGCGGACTGGATGCCGGCCGCTCCATGAGTGAAGCGCAGCACGGTATCCGTTGGAATGCCCGGGACGAGGTTGAAGGTCCCAATGGCCACCCGTTCGCCGTTGATGCGCAGGTTCATCGGGATGCGGTCGACCGAGGCCCGGGAGTTGTGTTGCATGCGCACGTGCAGTGCCGCTTGCCGCCCCTCGATGCGCACTGGTTCGTCGAACCACACCGAGTCGACCCAAATGTTCGGGGTGTTGCCCGCCAGTTCCGGCACAAAAAACCACTGGATCGAAGAATCCGGCGGGGAAGCTTCAGCCGATAGGCCATGCGTTGAGACTTGCAGGTCGCTGAAGACGTAGGCCGATGCCCGGCGTCCGTCGGCCTTTCCGAGTTGATTTTCGATGCGTTCGAGCACAGCACCCAAGGGTTGCGTTTGGTGCGAGGGACGAATGCCTTCAATGCGTTCCACAGCTTGGTCGCGGGTCAGAAACGATTGGTCACGCCCGGAAAACTCGTTCGTGATGACCTGAAATTGGTCGGTGGGATCGTATTGCTCGACCACCAGCGCAGCCTTGTTGCGCGCCGACTGAAGAAGCTGGCCTTCCTCACCCATGCCCTCCATGGACAGGCTGTTGTCCACGTAAATGGAAACGGCATGCCCGGCCGCAGCATCCGTGTCCGCGTCCCCTTCAAACCAGGTGGGCTGGGCAAACGCAACGATGAGGGCGGCAAAGGCCAACAAGCGCAACAGCAAGACCCACCAGTGTCGAATTTGTTGGGTTGCACGCGCATCGCGCTGAACATCCTTGAGAAAAGCGACTTGTGAAAACCGAACCCGTTTGAATCTCCGGAAATGCAGGAGGTGGATGGCTATCGGAATAGCCAGTGCACCGAGACCCCAAAGTATTTCTGGATGCACAAATTCCATTCTCTGCAAATTTAGCTCCAATTTTGCATGCGATGGCGATGCGAGCAGCGAAGGATGAAAAATTGCGCGTACCGGATGACCTCCGGGACTTTTTGCTGGAAAAGGCAGCGCTGTACGAGCGCCCCGATTTTATCCCCAATGATCCCATTGCGGTGCCGCATCGGTTTTC
>DJYV01000005.1 GCA_002448555.1 Flavobacteriales bacterium UBA6969 | reverse complement strand
AAAAACTATATTTGAAAAAGGTCATGGAACGTTAAGTTCTTGGAGGACCTAGTTGTGAATCGTAGTGAAGCATCTGCAACGGCGGGTGCTTCATTTTTTTTGTGTCATTTGGATAAGAACAATTGGCGCAAGCGCTCAGTTGTGCAGGTATGAAATTGCACCGATTGGAAACGGAACAGTGGTTGCCCTTGAGCATTCAAGAGGCGTGGGACTTTTTCAGCATCCCTGAAAACCTCGACCGGATTACCCCGCCCGACATGTCGTTCGAAATCCTAACAGGGGCAGGCGAGCGCACGTTTGCCGGTCAAATCATCACCTACAAAATTCGTCCGCTGCTTTCCATTCCCATGCGCTGGGTCACGGAGATCACCCAGTCGGAAGAGGGCGCGTACTTTATTGATGAGCAGCGATTCGGACCCTATAAATTCTGGCACCATGTGCACCGGTTCACTGAAAAGGACGGCGGGGTGCTGATGGAGGACACCCTTCATTACGCCCTGCCATTCGGCATCCTCGGCGAAATCGGAGGGGGATTCGTGCACAAAAAAGTCCGCGGCATCTTCGAATTTCGTGAGGCTGAACTTAATCGAATTTTCCCACACTGACGGCCTCAGTGGCAAAGGACATTCGCTGCCCACGCTGCCATGAGGAGGTTGGGCTTGGCCTTGGCTTCAAACCCGAGGGAAGTGATGTAGCCAGCTGAAGCACTGATTAACTTCTGGGACGGGTATTGGGGGTCGGAATTGAAGTCCAAATCAATTTGCTTCACCCGAATGCCGCATTCTTCTAAGATCAAATTGGCCAGCGCAACGGAACGCTCGGTTTCGCCCCAGAGTTTGGTCCACAGATCGGTGATTTTCGGGACGCGTTCTCGGCGGTAGATGACGTGGGCTCCGTTGTCGGGGTACCGGAAGACCACGGTGGTCACGTACACCGTGTACCGCTTGTAGTTCTGGCTGTCGCACCCCACGTGGATGTCCAAGTGCTGCTCCGAACACATCGTGGCGATGTAGCTGCACACGTCGTGGTCGACGTGTCCCCCCATCACTTTGAATTGCCGGTCGTTGGGATGCATGGCTTCCAAGTTAGAACCCAAAACGAAAGGCGGAAAACCCCGTCAGGAGTTCTCTGACCATTTTCTTCACACCTTTTGAACAAGGCGTTGTCGTGTGTTCCGATTCAGGATTCCAATGCTTTTTCGATGAGGAATTGGATGTGTCCGCGGTGCGCCCGGGTCAAGCCATCGGGAGAAGAAGCATTGCGTTGGTCGCGTTGAATTTGCTTCAAGGTCGCCAGGGCCATTGTTTGCGCTACCGTATCGTATTTCTTTTCGGGATCGAGAACCGTAATCAAGCGTTTGACATACTCGATTTGCAGCTGCTGCCGGACCGTGTTGACCGAGCTGCGCAGGTCTGCATTAAAAATGGCGTCGGTCAAATCATCCATGTATTCATCCAGGCGGTAGGTGTTGCCGTATTCCGTGGCATCGGTGATGCGTTGCAAAACGCGGTGATGCAGCAGGTGATTGAGCGCGTTGCGTTGTGCCGACGCGATGCGGGAGTGAATCTTGGGGTCCTCAGGTTGAGCGAAGAATCCGAAGCCGCGCCGTTGGCTCTGGAGGTAACCGTATACCGACTCCGCTGCTTCGAATGCATTGGGCGCAAAAGCGTATTTCTTGAGCGCTTTCATGGCCGCTATTTGATCCGCTTCGGATACCGGCTGCAGCGGAGCTTCCGTTTGTTGCGAAGGATGTGCACGGTTGTAGCGAACTCCGCCTATTTGACGCGTCATGACGCCAAGTTGGGTGATGTACTCGCCAGTCAGGGTCAAGTATGCGCGGCGTACTTCGTGGAAGCTGTTCTGATTGTCGCCGCCGTATTCAGCGATGATTTCAGGCAACAGGTCATTCACGAGCTCGCAGCGTTCGCTGGCATAGGCCACGGGGTCGCTGGACAAGTCGTAGATGTTGACATCCGGATTCATGCCGCCGCCCGGGCGGCGCATGTCATCAGCATCGTTGCCAAATTTCAGATCAGGCTCCACTGAACGCCGCAGGATGCCCTCCAAACGGGTGGCTTCCGCTTCGGTGTCGTCGAGGCGAATCGAGTAGCCGTAGTCGATGACCCATTTGTCGTACGGACCGGGGGCATCGTCAAAGAATTTGGTCTGGTCCTCTTTGTTCCGCGCGAAGTTGATGGATGGGTAATCCATGACACTGTTCGACATGCCCTTCGCGTTCACAACGTCGGCATCTTTCAGGGCTTCCGGCGTTTGCATGGTCGAACCGGCCATGTTGTGGCTCAGTCCGAGGGTATGCCCAACTTCGTGCAGCACCAAACGGTGCAGGGTCTCACGGGTGAATTTTTCTTGCTCGTCACTGCCAAACGACCGAGCGCGCAAAGCGGCCAAACCGAACAGCGTCTGCTGCGCCTGCACCGCACCCGCATCGCAGCGGTGCATCCATTCTGCGTAGTGTGCCCGGGATCCTTCAGGGGCTGCGTCCTCTTCATCCATGCTGTCAAATCCGGCATTCTGGAACACCTCGGAACGCCACAACCGCCCGGTCATTCCGCTCCATTCGAGCATGATGTCTGCACCGAGGATTTCGCCGGTGCGCGGGTTGACAAAACTGGGGCCGTATCCGCTGTAGCGGGGGCTGGGCGAAGACGTCCAGCGCAATACGTTGTAGCGGATGTCACCGGCGTCCCAATCGGCCGTATCGGGCTGGACCTTCACGACCAAAGCGTTGGAGAAACCAAGCGGCTCGAAGGCTTGGTTCCATTTTTCAACCCCGGTCTGGATGTATTCACGGAACTCATACGGGGTGGTGTTTTCAATCCACCAGGTGATGGGCTTCACCGGTTCGGAAACGGCGGCGGTAGGGTCTTTTTTCTCCAAACGCCAGCGGTGGATCATATCGCGCCAGGGCGTTGAGGAGGTCGAAGTCATGTGCTCCGTCTGCGTGGTGAAGTAGCCTACGCGCGCGTCGTCGGGACGCGGCATGAATCCATCCTCCGGCATGTTGAGCAGGCTGTGCTGGTAACGCACGGTGACGAAGCGCGCATCCTCGAGGGCTGCCCCTCCGGTCTTCGGTGCCGGATTGTCGTACACATAGTCGACAATAACTTCGGTGTTCTCCGGGTAGTTGTTGATGCGGTGAATTTTCGTCTTGTCGCGTGAGAGCTTGCCCAATACCGACTCACCTGGGCGACGGGAGGGACGCTTGATCATTTCAAAGTCTTCTTTCAAGAATAAGGCGTCACCGGAAACGAGGTGCACTGTTTTGGAGGAATCCTGACCCTCAATCTTCAAGCTTGCCAAGATGGGCGTGTTGACGTTGGCACCCGCGGCTTTGGCCAACGGCGAGTCCTGGTCGAAGTAGTAATTGGTGTTCTCAGCGTGCAATTCGATGCGGTCGAAGTGCTTGTGGAAAGAAATCACCTTGCTGTTCCGGTAGCTTCCGCGCGTGTACCCGCTCTCGGCAACGCCGTCGTCAACGTGGGAGAAGTAGATGAACTCCCGCTCCATCATGGAGTCTGGAATGGCGAGGTAGCTGCTGCCTTTGACCGTGTCGGAATACAACGTGAACAGACCGTCCAGCGTCGCACAGTTTTTGACGACCTCATCAATGGACTTGATGGCGTCTTTGTCCGGGCGTCCTTTGGGGGCCTCTGTTTGGCCTTTTTTCTTGGATTTTTTGCCACGCTGGGCGTGGGCCTCAGTGGCAAAGGTTGCGGTCATAAGGCCCATGCAGATCAGGGCGATGGTCGAGATGGAAAACTTCCTCATAGGGGTATCAAGTGAAAATCAGGTTGAGCCCGAAGATAGGGGCACGTGCCGATGGTTTTACTTGAAACCGCGGTCCGATTTGATTTGTTCGTAAGCTGCCTGGATGGCGTCAAAACGCTCGCGGGCTTGCTTTTTGTGTGCTTCACCCAAATCCAAGACCTTGTCCGGATGGAACTTCACCGCGAGTTTTCGGTAGGCTTTCTTTACCTCTGAATCGGTGGCCGATGGATTGATTTCCAGCACTTTGTAGGGGTCAGGTGAACCTGCGTTGAAGAGCTCCTCAATGCTCGCGAGGTCGGCTGCTGAGATGGCCATCCACCCGGCAATCTGGCGGATGATGGTGATTTCATTCGTGTGAATTTGGCCGTCCGACTTGGCAATTCCGTAGAGGTATTGGATGAGGAGCCGCCGCTTGGCGACGTCCATGTGCCGTCGGATTTGGTCTGCGACCTCCCGGGTATTGATAGGTTGCTTCAGAACGTCACGGAGCATCAAGGTCAACTGATCCGCTTGCCGTGCACCGAAGTTTTTTCTCAGGAAGTCCTTGACGAAATCGAGTTCAGACTTCAGTACCCGATTGTCCGCCTTCATGACGGCTGCACTCAAAACGAGCAGCGCCAGGCTGAAATCACCCGGACGCGTTTGGGAACGTTCGGCGTGGGGCGTGCCCTCTACGGACAGGCTTGTGTCCGAGAACATCTTGCCAAACGTATAACCCAAGATGCCACCGATGGGGCCGCCTAACGCCCAACCGATGGCACCTCCGATCCATGCGCCGTACCGGCTCACGCGAGTTCGGCGTATCCCTTCTCGATGAAGGAGGTGAGTTCTTCGCCTTCCAACAACCCCTGCGACAAGCGCGCGAGGTCACCCGCTGTTTTGGCCATCGCCTTGCGTGCGGCTTCGTCCTTTTCGGACAGGATTTTCTGCACGAGTGGGTGGTTGGCGTTGACGGCGACATCGTAGCTGTCCGGCAGGTTGCCAAACATCTGGAACCCGCCTCCGCCGACGGCTTGCTGCTCCTTCATGCGGCGCATGAACTC
>DJYV01000056.1 GCA_002448555.1 Flavobacteriales bacterium UBA6969 | reverse complement strand
CCTCGCACGAGGGGCAGGTTTTCTTCTGCATGAACCGGCGCGCCCAGCGGCGGAGGGGGATGGAATTGCTGCGTTCGGCGGCCGACTCAATGGTGGCGATTACGCCTTCCCAATTGACATGGCTGCCCGAAGTTCCAGCCCGCCCAGGTACCCATACGTGCTCTTTGGATCCGTACAGGATTTCCCCCACGACCTCAGGGGCCAAGTCCTTGATGGGGGTTTTGAGGGTGTCTCCGGAAGCATCCAAGAGCGCCTGAATGACTTGCATGGTGCGGTTGCCCTTGATGTCGCCCAGCGGCGCGATGCCCCCCTTCTGAATGCTTTTGCTGTCATCGGGGATAATCAAAGACAATTCCGCTTCTGCCACCTCGCCGAGGCCGTTGCATTGCGGACAGGCTCCGTACGGAGAGTTGAACGAAAACAAGTTCGGTTCTGGATCGGGATAGGCATCGCCGGTGGTGGGGCACATCAAATGCCGGCTAAAATGGCGCACGGCGTTTTCACCATGCACGGTGACGCCCATGTTGCCTTTGCCCAAGTTCAAGGCGGTCTTAATGGAGCGCAAGAGGCGCTCTTCGTCATCGAGGCGAACTTCAAGGCGGTCGATGACCACTTCGATGTCGTGCACTTTGTAACGGTCGAGGCGCATGCCCGGTTCGAGCTCGACCAAGGCACCGTCAATTCGGGCACGCACATAGCCTTGCTTCATGACCGACTCGAACAATTCGCGGTAGTGGCCTTTCCGACCTTTGATGAGAGGGGCGAGCAACAGGATGCGTTGGCCGTGGTAATCCTGAAGCATCCGGTCCAGGATTTCCTCATCCGTGAAGCGGATCATCGCCTCTCCGGTTTGCAGGCTGAAGGCATCTGCTGCTCGGGCGTAAATCAGCCGCAAGAAGTCATGCACTTCGGTGATGGTGCCAACAGTGGAACGCGGGTTTTTGGAAATGGTCTTTTGCTCGATGCTGATGACCGGTGACAGTCCAGTTATTTGGTCGACTTTGGGACTTTCCAATCCTCCAAGGAACTGCCGGGCGTAGGCTGAGAAGGTCTCGAGGTACCGGCGTTGGCCCTCGGCATACAGGGTGTCAAATGCCAGGCTGGATTTGCCGCTGCCGCTGACACCGGTGATGACGACCAGTTGGTTGCGCGGAATGTTGATCGAGACGTCTTTGAGGTTGTGCTCGCGCGCACCCACCACGCGGATTTCAGCTTCGTCTGCTGGAGCGTTGGTGTGAGGTGCGTGTGCATTTCCCATGGGAAGCCAACAAATCGTTCAACCCCGTGTTCAATTTGCCTTCACGTCGGACAAACGCTTGATGCGGAAGCCGACAGCCGCTACAGTCATGGTCATCAGTGGACTGACCCAATTGAAGATGCAGTAGGGCAAGTAAGCCCATGTGGCCACGCCGAGAATGCCGCTTTGGGCCACCCCGCAGGTGTTCCATGGAATGAGCACACTGGTGACCGTTCCGCTGTCTTCCAGCGTCCGGCTGAGATTTTCCGGGGCGAGGTCGCGCTCGGGATACGCATCCTTGAGCATATTCCCGGGAACGACAATGGCCAGGTATTGGTCGGAGGTAATGATGTTGAAGGCAAGGCAGGTGCCAACGGTTCTCCCCACGAGACCGAAGGTTGATTGTACCCCACTTAAAATGACCTGTGTGATGCGATCAAGCATCTGTGTCGCTTGCATGGTGGCCCCGAAAACCATGGCGCACAGAATGAGCCAGATGGTGTTGAGCATACCCGCCATACCGCTCGAGGAGAGCAATGCATTGGCCATGTCGTTGGAGGTGGAAATGGCACTGTCCAATGCCATGGATTGAATGCATGCTTTGAATGCGGCGAGGGCATAGCCGCCAGCTTCATCACTGATTCCAGCCACTTCCCTGATTACATCCGGTTGAAAAACAACAGCCGTGACAGCACCCAGCAGCGTACCAATGAGCAATGCTGGGACAGCTGGAACCTTTCGGGCAATCAACAAGATGATGACAACGGGTGAGAGGAAGAGACCCACGTGGATGTTAAAGGCCTCAAATACAGCGACGCCGAATTCGTCAGCGAAGGCCGTTGAGACGCCATCGGCTGCCGCCGCTCCCCCAAATCCGGCGATCAAGAAAACAGTTAGCGCAATTAAGAGGCTTGGAACCGTTGTTAGGGTCATGTACCGAATGTGGCTGAACAGGTCGGAACCGCCCACGACGGCTGCGATGTTCGTGGTGTCGCTCAATGGCGACATTTTATCGCCAAAATACGCGCCTGAAATGATGGCGCCCGCAATCCATCCTTCACTAAGTCCCAAGGCCGTACCGATGCCGACAAGGGCGACGCCAACGGTGCCGACGGTGCCCCAAGAGCTACCGGTGGCGAGCGAGAGCAAACCGCAGATGACGCACGCGGCGAATAAGAATATTCCCGGCTCGAGAATCTGGAGCCCATAATGAATGAATGCTGGGATGATGCCGGCGATGAGCCAGGTGCCGGACAACGCGCCAATCATGAGTATGAGGAGGATGGCCTCGGCCGCTTGAGAAACGGAGTGGCCGATGGCTTCGCTGATGGGCTTCCATTGCACGCCGCGGGCCATGCCGATGCTGCCTGCGATAAAGGCCGCCAGGAGCATGGCAATCTGGTTGGCTCCGTATGAACTGTCTTCACCGAAGGCGATAACGTCCGCCGCGAGCAATAAAATCAGAGCGACGACGGGAACCAAGGACAGCCCCAAGGAAGGCATGGCGGGCTGCTGCGGCATCATGCGTTGGCTTTGATGTCTTCCTCTGAAGCTTCGCCGGCCGGATTCAGCGCGGTTTTTTCAATGCGGATTTTGGCGCCGTCGACTTGGATGAGCACGGTGCGTTCATTCATGTCCACCACCTTGCCGTGGATGCCTCCGATGGATACGACCTTGTCGCCCTTCTTCAGCCCTTCTCGGAAGGTCTTGGCTTCTTTTTGTTTTTTGACCTGTGGTCGGATCATGAACAGATACATGATCAAAAACATCCCGCCGATGAGGAGGAAAAAACTCAGTCCACCCTCGCCTGGAGCTGGGCTCTGGAGGGTCAATCGTGCGAATAAGTTGAGCATGGTATACAGGGTTGTTTTATTCTTTGGTTGATGGGCCGATGACCTCCGCGTTCAAGACCAAGGTTGTGGTCGAAGGCACGGCATTGGTGACAACGAAGACCTCTTTTCGGTTCGCACCGACACGCCCCCGGCTGTCAAAGCGTACGGCTACTTCGCCGTTGCCGCCGGGCTGGATGGGCTCTCGTGGCCATTGTTCGGCGAGGGTGCACCCACACGATGTGCTGACGTCGGAGAGGATCAATGGAGCGCTGCCCGTGTTCTGAAAGGAAAACACCACGTCGACTTGGGTGCCTTCGCTGACAATGCCCAGTTCCACCAAGGTGTCTGCAAATGCGATGGTGGGCAAATCGGCCGGGGTGGAGGCAGCAGTGCTGGCGGTCGCCGGGATGTGGATGAGGTCGGTACTCACGCTGCCCGATTCGCCCCAGTCGCATCCAATCGTGCAAAACACGAAGGCCACCCAGGCAAACAAAGTGAACGTGGAATGCCAGCGTTTCATTCGATGAGGCCCCTTCCTGTTTTTTTGATCACCCCGTCTTTTTTCAATTTCCCAAAGAGCTCGTCGAGGATTCCGTTGATGAAGCCGTGGCTTTTCGGAGTGCTGTAGTACTTCGACAATTCGATGTACTCGTTCAGGGTGACTTTCAGTGGAATGGATGAGAAGGTCCGCGCTTCCGCCAGGGCCATTTTCATCAAAATCCGATCCATCAGCGCGATGCGCTCTAAGTCCCAATTCGCGGCCGCCTCTTGGACATAGGCTTCGTTTTCCTGCGCCTGCGCTAACGTTTCGGTAAACAGCCCTTCGAAAAACTGCCGGTCATCGTCATCGTCACGCCAAAGGGGCAGGAGCTCGACCTCCTCGTCGCCTTCACCGATCGTTTTGATGGTCTTGATAGCCATGGACGCGGCGAGGTCGAGGTCATCGTTCCAGAAGATGCTGAGTTCTTCGAGGTTATCCTGAAAAAGCTCTTCGTTGATCATGTGCTTGCGGAACATGCGAATCAGGTATTCCCGATCGTGGCGGAAACCGCGTTCCTCGCTGGCCATGTAGGCCGTGTACTCCTCGTGGTCGAGAAGTCCTCGGAAAATCTTCCGCAGCATTTCTTGGTGATCCCCCCAACCGATGTTGCCGTCGGCGGCAGCTTTGCTGAGGTTTTTGCTGTTGGCCAGCACCCGCAGCGGACGGTTGGTCACAAACTTGGTGTTCGGATGCAAGTCCTCCGGGGAGGGCAGTTGCTTCTTTCTACCCGCTTCGATGCGATCAATTGCAAACGACTGCATGCTGCCAATCATGAGCAGGAGCAGCAGGTACAACTCTTGCATTTTCTCGATGGAGTGGTCCAAGGCTTTTTTGGTCTTGACCATGTCGCGATCCTCGTCCTGGTAAAAGGCGTAGAGCACG
>DJYV01000038.1 GCA_002448555.1 Flavobacteriales bacterium UBA6969 | reverse complement strand
CTTCAACGACGCCCAGCGCCAGGCCACGAAAGAAGCCGGTGAGATTGCTGGCCTTGAAGTAAAACGCATCATCAACGAGCCCACTGCCGCGGCTTTGGCATACGGCATGGACAAAAAAGCCACCGATCAGAAGATTGTCGTCTTCGATTTGGGCGGTGGTACGCACGACGTTTCCATCCTCGAATTGGGCGACGGCGTATTCGAGGTGCTTTCGACAGACGGCGACACCCACTTGGGTGGTGACGACTTCGACCAAGTCATCATCGATTGGTTGGTGCAAGAGTTCAAGGACGAGAACGGCGGATTGGACCTCTCAAAGGACCCCATGGCGCTCCAGCGCTTGAAGGACGCCGCTGAAAAGGCCAAGATTGAACTCTCGAGCACATCAAGTTCAGAGATCAACTTGCCTTATATCATGCCAGTAGACGGCGTACCCAAGCACTTGGTCCGCTCCCTCTCGCAAGCGAAATTCGAGCAGTTGGCTGATGCGTTGGTCAAGCGCACCATCGAGCCTTGCGCCTCCGCTTTGAAGGCTGCAGACCTCGACAAGTCGGACATCGACGAAGTGATTTTGGTGGGCGGTTCGACGCGCATCCCTGCGGTTCAAGCCGCAGTCAAGGCATACTTCGGCAAAGAGCCATCGAAGGGTGTGAACCCTGATGAGGTCGTAGCCGTAGGTGCAGCCATTCAGGGCGGTGTCCTCTCCGGTGACGTCAAGGATGTGTTGCTGCTCGACGTGACTCCGTTGTCTTTGGGCATTGAAACCATGGGCGGCGTGATGACCAAGTTGATCGACGCCAACACGACCATCCCCACCAAGAAGTCCGAAACGTTCAGCACCGCATCTGACAACCAGCCCAGCGTTGAAATCCACGTGCTGCAAGGCGAGCGTTCCATGGCGAACGACAACCGTACCATCGGTCGGTTCCAGCTGGCGGACATCCCCCCTGCACCGCGCGGCGTACCACAGATTGAGGTGACGTTCGACATCGATGCCAACGGCATCATCCAAGTCAGCGCCAAGGACAAAGCGACGGGCAAGGAACAAAACATCCGCATCGAAGCATCCAGCGGCCTCAGCGAAGAAGAAGTGACGCGCATGAAGCAGGAAGCAGAAGCGAATGCCGAAGCGGACAAAGAGGCCAAGGAACGCATCGAAGTGCTGAACCAAGCAGACGCGTTGGTCTTCCAAACTGAAAAGCAACTCAAGGAGTTCGGCGATAAGATTTCGGAAGGCAACCGCGGTCCCATCGATGCGGCTCTGGAAGAGCTCAAGAAGGCACACGGTGAGCAAGACGTGGACGGCTGCAAAGCCGGCATTGAAAAGCTCAACAGTGCATTCCAAGCGGCGAGCCAGGAGATGTACGCCGCACAGCAAGAGGCGGGCGCTGCGGGCAACCCCGAGGGCGGTTCCGAGGGCGGTTCCGCTGACGCCGGCAATGCAGACCCAGAAGTCACCGATGTAGATTTCGAAGAAGTGAAGTAAGCCACTGCATTGAAGTCATGAAAAACCCCGGACCTCAGTCTGGGGTTTTTTCGTTTTGACCTTGAACCCTGAACGCAAGCATTTGTTAGACCTCCGATGGAGAATGACATTCCGAATTTTTGGAAAACACGCGCCAAATGGGCCTTGGTCGTCATTGGGTTGGCCACCTTGTGGATGGGTTGGCGGGTCGCCCAAATCGGATTCAACTACGATTTTGAGAGCTTCTTCCCTCAGGACGATCCAGAGACTGAATTCTACCTGAATTTTCGGTCACACTTCGAATCCGATAACGACTTCCTCATCGTCGGTGTGGAACACGAGCCGAGCATCTATGACCCTGCGTTTCTTGCGGACGTAGACGGGTACGTGGATGAACTTGGGTCGCTTCCCTATATCGAAGAGGTACTGAGTCCTACGCGATTGAAGGAACCCGTCAAACTGGGCCTGACGGTTGTGCAGCGCCCATTGCTGAGGTGGCAAGATGAAGCGGCACAGCCCAAGTTGCTGGCCGATTCTACACGCATCGCCGGTCATCCCACGTGGGACGGCTCGTTTGTCTCCACGGACGGGAGCGCGCTCGCCATCCAGGTCCGGCACAAGCAACTCTTGTCCAAAGCCGGATGCGATAGCCTGGCCGACGCCATTACGGAACTCGCAGACACGTGGGAACACCCAATACACATTGCTGGACGGGCGGTAGCGCAGAAGTATTATGTGGATGTCATGCAAAACGAAGTGTCGTTGTTCGTGAGCATCGGATTGGTCATCTTGGTGGTTTTTCTGTGGGTGGCTTTCCAGAGCCTTTGGGGGGTGTGCATTCCCTTGCTGGTCGTATTGCTCAGTGGCCTGTGGACCTTGGGAACCATGGAAATGACCGGCAAATCCATTGACGTCATGACCATCGTTTTGCCCACCATCATTTTCGTGGTCGGCATCAGCGATGTAGTTCACATTCTCTCCCGGTACTATGAGGAGTTGAGGCAAGGATCATCCCAATTCCAAGGCATTCAAGCGGCCTTCAAAGAGGTTGGCCTGGCCACGTTCTTGACCACGTTGACCACTGCGGTTGGCTTCCTAACCCTGATGTCATCATCGGTGGTACCCATTCGCGATTTCGGCATTTACGCTGCAGCGGGAGTCGGCATCGCTTACCTCCTCGCCTTTACCCTGCTCCCCTCCATCATGGTCCTGTTTCCGGCACCTCGTGTATCCAATGTAGGAAACGGCGTGCTCTGGAACCGTTGGCTGCAAAACGCCCTGCGCGCCATGCTGCGGCGGCCAATTGTCATTGCGGCCGCTACGATGGGGTTTACAGCACTTGCAGTGGTTGGAACGAGCCGCATTGAGGTGAACAACGTGCTGTTGGAGGACCTCGCGGAAAACGATCCATTCCGGCAGGAGTTCGCCTTTTTTGAGCGTGAATTTGCCGGCGTTCGGCCGTTCGAATTGGCCATCGCTGTCCCAGAGGATGAAAACCCACTCAGTGTAGAAATCCAGCAAACTATGCAGCGCATGACGGCGTATTTGGAGCAGGCCTACGGCGTCGGTTCCATCGTCAGCAGTGACCGTATCTTGGCGCAAGTCAACCGGCTCAACAACGGCGACCAAGCGCGTTTTCACCGCGTGCCTGATAAGCAACGCGACATCGATCGCATGACGCGTGCCATGGCCCGTGGAGAGAATACCAACCCCCTCGCGTTGGTGGTAAATGAGGAAACGAATGTCCTGCGGGTATTTGGCAAACTTCCCGACCTCGGCGCCCAACACTACCGGGCACAAGACGAAGCGTTTTTCGAGTGGTTTGCTACTGAATTCCCAGATTCACCCGTCGATCTTCACGTAACAGGCACTGCACGGCTGATTGACTTGAATGTCGGATCCTTGGCCAGTGACATAGTGTTGGGGTTGGCCATCGCATTTCTAATTGTGGCGTTGATTGCGGGGCTGATGTTTCGAAATGCCTCCATGGTCATCATTTCGCTCATCCCCAATGTTCTTCCATTGCTTATAATCGCTGGGATTATGGGGTGGACAGGGATCAACCTGAAACTCTCCACCAGTATTATTTTCACCATCGCCTTTGGCATCGCAGTGGATGACACCATTCATTTCATCAGCAAATTGCGCATCGAACTGGCCAAAGGTAAAGACCTGATGGAAGCCGTGAGTAGCAGTTTTCTCAATGCCGGAAAGGCCATCATCATCACCAGCATCATCCTTTGCGGCGGGTTCATGACGTTGTGCCTGAGCAGCTTCCTCGGGACCTTCTACATCGGCACGTTGATCTCAACCACCCTCCTGCTCGCTGTGATATCCGACCTGTTTGTGTTGCCCTGGCTCGTGCTGAAATTGCTCCGCTGGAAGGCTCCCAAACGCCCAAGCATCCTAAGCAAAATTTTGCGACCTTAGGTGCATGGCATCATCTCGAAGGAAGTTCATCAAAGAGGCCACGGCTATTGCCGGTACCCTCGGAATTGGAAGTTGGTGGAGCAAGGCGTGGTCTCGCCCCCCTGTGTCTGCACCGTTCGAAGGGAGCGGCCGAGCCGCTATGGCTTCGACGTGGAACCACGGCATGTTGGCCAATGATGAAGGCTTCTCGGCACTGGATGCTGGAGGAAATGCGTTGGACATGATCGAAGCCGGAGCGCGGCTGGTGGAAGCGGATGCGGAAGGATTGAGCGTTGGCATCGGTGGCCTTCCCGACCGGGATGGCAACGTGACGCTCGACGCGTGCATCATGGACCACACCCAAAATGCAGGCTCGGTTTGTTTTGTGCAAAACGTAGCCCACCCAATCACGCTGGCGCGCAAGGTCATGGAAGAAACCCCGCACGTGATGTTGGCCGGCGCAGGTGCCGAACAATACGCCCGCGAATTGGGCATGAAGCCCACCAACTTGCTGACCGTAAAAGCGCGCAAGGCCTGGGAAAAATGGCAAACCACGTCCAACTATGAACCCGTCATCAACATCGAAAACCACGATACAATCGGTTTGCTCGCTTTGGACCACGAAGGCCGATTGGCCGGGGGCTGCACCACCAGCGGGGTGGCGTACAAGATGCACGGCCGCGTGGGCGACAGCCCCATCATCGGAGCCGGCTTGTATGTCGATGGCGCGGTCGGTGGGGCCACAGCAACAGGCCTCGGTGAGGCGGTGATGCGCACCGTTGGCTCTTTCTTGGTGGTGGAATTAATGGGGCAGGGCGCTTCACCGCAAGAAGCCTGTTACGAAGCCGTGCAGCGCATCATTCGCTCTATGCCGACCGACGATTTGCAGGTCGGCTACTTGGCATTGGGTCGCAACGGTGAAGTTGGAGGCCATGCAGTTCACGGCGGGTTCAATTATGCCTTTCACCAGCGATCGGAAACTCAAGGGACCGTTCAACGCGTTTTAATTGACGCCTCGCATGGCTAAGCAACGTCCAGTCACCGACTCTCCCGCTTGGGCAGGAATCCGGCTGATTCGTCCATGGAATGTGCTCATGATCGTGGTCGCAATGGGCCTCATTACCGAATCCTTGCTCCTCCCCGCTTTTGGTGGTGAGTTGCCACCGCACCAACAAGCCATTTTCGCGCTCGGGACCTTGGCCATAGCGGCCTTGGCTGCAGGTGCCAATGTCATCAACGATTACTTCGACGTAGCGGAGGACCGCGTCAATCGACCGGACCGTACGTATGTTGGAAGGGTCATCACCCGTCGGCAAACCCTGGCACTGAATTACACGCTCACTGGGATTGCCGTGCTCGCCAGCTTCGGCATTGCGGCAGCCGCAACGAGTATTGTGCCCGCTCTCTGGATTATCATTTTGGGCGTTCTGCTTTGGGGCTATTCCCCGTGGTTCAAGCGTCGCTTCCTGCGCGGCAACCTCATCATCGCATTGTCCGTGGGGCAATTGCCATTGTGGTGCCTGGCGCTGCTGGAGTCCCGTTCTTTCGACCGATGGGTGGAGCTATTCAAGAGTACGGAGGGCAACATCCTGCTCGGCTATGTGGTGCTCTCTGGATACATCACGTTGCTCCGGGAGATCACCAAGGATTGGCAGGATGCTGAGGGCGATGCGCTTGCTGGGTACGACACCTTGCCGGTGCGTTGGGGCCCAAAGCGCACCAGGTCTTTGCTTCACCGAATGCACTTTATCGGGTGGGTCATGATTGGGGTTACCTGGTGGGCTTCCATTACCTTAGTTCACAGACCGATTGCTCCGCTCTTCTTCGCCCTTCCTTTCTTGTCCGTTCACATTCAGCTTGCTCGAAATCAAGTAGCCTCCGTCTCGGCATGGCAAAAACTGACGTTGGCTGGGGGGCTGCTTTACCTTGCTGGGTTTTTGTGAATCTGATAAACCGGCGAATGGTTGACATAATTGAAGTGAAGGAAATAATTCCTTAACGCTAGGGTAAAATTTTACTTCAATACTTAACACAAAACAACATTAAATCGTAACATCTGAAAAACATTAATAAGGGCATCAAACGTTGAATTTTGGGGACGAATTGTAATTAATCCTCAACCAAATCATCATTGTTATGAAGCACTTGTTTATGGTAGTATTGGCGCTCGCCGCAACAGTCGTTGCGCAGGCCCAATGTGACTGCCCCCCGCTCGCTGACAGAACTGAAGTCATTGTTGCCGATGACGGTTCTGGTGTAGGCACTTCCACTTGGACATGCAACAACACCTACCTGCTCGACGGGTACGTATTCGTAAACAACGGACAAGCCCTCACCATTGAGGCCGGTACCGTTGTGAAAGGTATGGCCGGTCAAGGCGCCGACGCAGCAGCATTGATCGTCGCTCGCGGCGGTCAGCTCTTCGCAGAAGGAACAGCCGACTGCGGCATCACCTTCACATTCGAAGCCGATAACCTCGACGGCGCTACACCTTATGACACTCGTGGTCAATGGGGTGGCCTCATCGTTCTCGGTGACGCTCCTACCAACCTCCCTACAGGTGAAGGCCAGATCGAAGGTGTTCCTGCAGATAACGATCGCGCTAAGTACGGTGGATCGAACGCAGCGGACAACTCCGGTGTCATCACCTACGTGAGCATCCGCCACGGCGGTACGCAGCTCGGAGCTGCTAACGAAATCAACGGTTTGACATTGGGCGGTGTTGGTAACGGCACAACCGTCAACCACGTTGAGGTCATTTCGAACGATGACGACGGAATCGAGTTCTTCGGTGGAACCGTAGAAGTAAACAACGCAGCCGTAGCTTTCTGCGGTGACGATGCATTTGACTACGACCAGGGCTTCTCTGGCGGTGGCACCAAGTGGTTGGTCATCCAAGATCAAGGCGTAGGCGACCGCGGTGGTGAGTTCGACGGCGATGACAGCCCAGACGTAACAGCCGACGGGATGCCTTTCGCTATTCCTACCATCTCGCAGGCGACCTTCATCGGAAACGGAATCGCCAGTGGTAAAATTGGTATGCTCTTGCGCGCAGGGGCCGGTGGACA
>DJYV01000100.1 GCA_002448555.1 Flavobacteriales bacterium UBA6969 | reverse complement strand
AAGCTTTGGGTATCCGGGTTGAACTCGATGCAGATGCCGACACCATGACGGTGCACCCTTGGGGCAATAGCCGACCCACTGAACTCATCAAGTTGCATCCTCACGGTGATCACCGCATGGTGATGGCATTAAGCGTACTCGCCATTGGCAGCTCTGGTCCCATCGAAATTGAAGACGCAGAATGCGTGGCCAAGAGCTACCCTGAATTTTTTGATGACCTCGAAACGTTGGGAGCAACATTGGAAATTAGACGCGCCTAAAATACTGGATGCAAAAAGTGAGTTTTTGACAGCAGAAAAAACAGATTCTTGTTAGCTGTAAAACAAGTTTTTTTGAGTCTTTATTAGCTTAAGAAATCAACACGATGTTCACCCAGCGCAATTCAACCCGTGCAATCAACTTACAGGAGCAGTGGTAATTATTGTTCTTCCTGCAACTGAGAAACAACGGTAAGACCGGCGACAAGGCACAGCAAGCCGCCAAAGAGCGGACCGGTAACAAACCCCAAAACAGGGATGGTCATCGCGGCAAAAAAAGGCAAGCCAATGCCCAGCGCGAGGCCGCGGTATTTCCATGAGGCGCGCAACCCTGCGGACGCCCCTAAACCCAACTGTTCCCAAGCATAATCCAACGACGCAGCACCGTAGAACCAAATGCTCAAAAGCCCCGATAACCAGGGGAAAATCAAGGTCAAGATGCCGAGCGCAGGAACAAAAAAAGGCAGTGCCACGCAGCACGCAAAAAGCGCGATGCTCAGCGCAAATTCCAACAAAACAAGCAACACAGCGGAACGCATTCCACGGATCAATAACCGCCTCCAATCTTGCTCGAGAAACGCGCGCTGTTCCGAACGAATCATTTTGGCTACGGCATCGGTGGCCAACGCAAACACTGGACTCAACGCCACCAAGACAATGAACTTGGTGAATTTGAATTGAAGCCAAAGCGTCAACAGCCACAACAGCCCCTCTGCCGTGCCTTCGATGCCCTGAACAATCCATTCGGTCGGCTCGTTGCCCCACGCAGTTTGGATTGCTTGCATCAACCACGCGCTCGCCCGCTCTGATCCTACAGAGAACACTTCACGAACGCCCAACATAATGGCCAACGTACCAACCAAAGCGACTCCATACCAATGCCGCAATCCGTTCTGCCGGATGAAGGAGAACGCCCCAGCATAATGGCGCAGTCCCAAGGTGAATTGACCAAACACGGAGACGGTTTTCATGCCTTCGAAATTAAGGCTTGCCTGTTGGAATGTATTTACAGCAAGTACCCACACGTCCTCGCGCCATCTGATATTCGTTCATGCGTGTACATTTCATCGCGATTGGCGGGAGCGCCATGCACAACATTGCATTGGCCGTTGCGGCAGCCGGCCACCAAGTCACAGGTTCAGATGACCAGATTTTTGAGCCTTCACGCGGACGCCTCGCCGCTGCTCATTTGTTGCCCGAGGAGGACGGTTGGCATCCCGAAAAACTGGATGAATCCATTGACGTTGTTGTCCTAGGAATGCACGCGCGGCCGGACAATCCCGAGTTATTGAAAGCACAAAGCCTGGGACTGCAGATTCAATCCTACCCTGAATTTTTGCGCGCAGCCAACGGACACGCCACGCGGGTGGTCATCGGCGGATCACACGGAAAAACAACCATCACATCCATGCTCTTGCATGCGATGCAGAGCATGAACATTGACACGAATTTCATGGTCGGCGCCCAATTGGAAGGGTTCGATTGCATGGTTGAAATCGACCCGAGCCGGTCATGGTGCATCCTCGAGGGCGATGAGTACCTGAGTTCCCCCATCGACCGACGGCCAAAGTTCTTCTGGTATGAAGCCCAATTCACCCTGCTTACAGGCATCGCCTGGGACCACATCAACGTCTTTCCCACAGAAGAAAATTACATCCAGCAGTTTGACACTTACCTCGAGTCGTTGGCTCCAAACGCGACGGTGGTATGGTGCGCGGAGGACCAAGCGCTGGAAAAGGTCGTTCGGCGATGCACGCGCACAGACCTGAAATTCATCCCCTACCAAACGCCGCCTTGCTCGCCTTACGCGAATGGGACCATGACCCTCACTTTTGAAGGCGACCGGGTGGTCACAACCCACCTCGTTGGCACCCACAACATCCAAAATTTGGCTGGAGCGCGCACCTTGGCGCAGGCCATGGGGTTGGATGTCCTGGCTTTCGATGCGGCCATCGCATCCTTCAGAGGTGCAGCCCGGCGGTTGGAGCCTCTGCACATCCGTGAAGGCTTTACCGTGTTTCGAGACTTTGCCCATGCCCCTTCCAAAGTCAAAGCGACGGTTCACGGCGTCAAGGCTTCTTACCCTGACCGAACCTTGACGGCGGTCCTTGAGCTGCATACGTTTTCGAGCTTGAACAAAGATTTCTTGCCGACGTACCACCAAGCCATGGAAGGCGCCGATGAAGCAGTGGTGTACTACGATCCCGCAATTTTGGAACACAAACGGTTGCCGCCGCTGGACCCGCAATTTGTTGCGGATGCGTTTGGAGACCATCCGAACCTTCGGGTTATCACCGATGCTTCCGAGCTGCACCAACATGTTCAGGGCCTCGAGCCGAGTCAACGCGTTGTCTTGCTGATGAGCTCCGGCTGGTTTGGAAACGCTGAGTGGTCCTGGTGAACCGACGAACCTCAGCCGCGAATCACCCCAAGCCCACGTCGAGCGCCATCATCACCAGGAAGCCACCGATGAAACCCAACGTAGCGAAGTCCGTGTACTTATCGCGTTGCGTTTCGGGAATGACTTCCTCCACAACCACATAAATCATCGCCCCGGCGGCAAAAGACAGTGCATACGGAAGGATGACTTGCATTTGCAGCACTGCTACCGCTCCGATGACCGCGGCGACCGGTTCGACGACTGCTGATAATTGACCAAACCACAGAGAACGCGCGGCACTCACACCTTGACGCCGAAGCGGCATGCTCACGGCGAAACCTTCCGGAAAGTTTTGAATGCCAATGCCAATGGCCAAGGCAACTGCCGCACCAACCGATGCACCATCCAGTCCCAAAGCCGCTCCGCCAAACAGCACCCCCACCGCGAGTCCTTCCGGAATGTTGTGCAAGGTGATGGCCAAGACCAACAGGGTTGATCGGTGCCAGTCCGTTTGCGGACCCTCCGCTTCGTCCTTGTTAAAGTTGATGTGCAGGTGCGGCGTCAACCGATCCAATCCGAAGATGAAAAGCGCACCCAAACCGAATCCGAATGCGCTTGGCCACACTTTTGCGAACCCCTCGCCCGGTGACATCTCAATCGCCGGCGTCAGCAACGACCAGAAACTCGCTGCCACCATAACGCCACCCGTGAACCCCAGCATGCTATCGAACCACTTTCGGTGCATGTCACTGAAAACAAACACCAGGGATGCCCCCAGCGCCGTCATCATCCAGGTAAAGAGGGTCGCGATGAGTGCGGCCTCTACGGCCCCAAGGGAGCCCATCCATGCCATTAAATCATGCATCGGTCAATTGAATCAAAACGTTTTTGGCCACTTCATTGGAAACGTTGGTGCGGGCGCCCCCTTGTTCCGTCCACACAGCGCTTCGGTCAAATTCAAGGCACTCCTTCAGCGTGTAGGTTTTTCCCAATGCAATGTTGAGTTTGTCCAAATGCTGCAAAAACAGGCTGGAACTGTCCTTCACCCCGCACACCACAAACGTGCCACCAACCGAGGCTTCGCTCGCTGCGATGGCATGCTGCCGCGCCCGAACGACCCCTTTGGCATTGGGGATGGGATCGCCATGGGGATCGAACCCGGGATGCCCGAGAAATGCATCCAACCGGTTGATCAGCTCATCCCCACCAATGTGCTCCAGCTCCTCGGCCAAGGCATGCACAGCGTCCCAGTCATACTGGAGTTTCTCCACCAGAAACACTTCCCAGAGCCGGTGCTTCCGAACCAAAGCAACAGCTTGATTACGGCCTGCCGAGGTGAGGGTTGCCCCTTGATACGCCTCGTATTCTACGTAGCCCGTATCCGTCAATTTGCGCAGCATGTTGGTCACTGAAGCCGGTGTAGCCTTTACCATCGCAGCAAGCGCTTGGTTGGTGGCGATGCCATCATCCTCTTGCAATTTGTAAATGGCCTTCAGGTAATTCTCTTGGCTCGGTGAAAGCAGCATTTTGTAAAGGTAAATAAATTTTTTAGCCTAAACTAAAACTAAGCGACACGCATCCTTCGCATTGTGTATCTTTGATTCACAACGCCCTTACCATGTACCCCAAACCCACCCTTCGCAACCTTATCGGTGTTCTTGGATTCATCCTGCTCGCCATCGGCCTTTGGAAATTCAAAGGGCTTGTGGGTCTGCTGCTGATATCGGTGGCCATCAGTTTCATTGGACGGCCAATCGTCTTGCTGCTCAGCAAGATCCAAATCAAGGGACGTTCGCTGCCCACATCAGTGGGCGCAGCCATCAGCATGCTGGTTCTTTTCGGCAGTTCGCTGGGCATCATTCAATTGTTTGCCCCCCTCGTGAATGAACAAGTCGCTGCGGTGCAAAAACTAGATTTTGATCAACTGGCCTCCGTCACCGGTCGCGGAACGGTATGGCTCGATGATCACTTTGGAGCCATCAACTTCAGCGGGGACGACCGAAGCAACAGCCAATACGTTTTGGAAGAACTCGAATCATCCTTGAAACTCGAGGAATTGGGGCAGCGCGTCAGCGGGTTGCTCGCCCAGATTGGCAGCCTCTTCTTTGGGGTTTTCTCCGTGGTCTTTATGGCGTTTTTCTTCTTGAAAGACGGAGCGCTCTTTCGCAACATGATTGAAGCCATCACGCCGGATGAGCTGATGCCCAAGGTTCAGTCCATTTTGGAGCGGACGAGCCAATTATTGACGCGTTATTTCGGCGGATTGGTCATTCAAGTGTCCATTGTCACCACCATTGTCGCTATGGGACTTCAGCTGGTAGGGGCTGAACACGCCTTCCTCATTGGACTGCTTGCTGGGCTGTGCAATTTGGTGCCGTACTTGGGGCCGCTGGCCGGCACAGCACTTGGGGTTACACTCGTGGCAATCAGCGGACCCGCAACCGCATCAGGTGCACTCATTGGGGGAAGTTTGCTCGTTTTTGCCGTAGCTCAGTTGGTCGATAACTTCTTCACCCAACCGGTGGTATTTGCCAACCGCGTGCATGCGCACCCCTTGGAGATTTTCATTGTCATCAGCATTGCAGGTAGCGCAGCCGGCATCTTGGGCATGGTGCTCGCAGTGCCAGTATACACCTTGTTCCGAATTGTTGCGCAAGAGCTGTTCAGCGGCTTCAAGTTGGTGGACCGCTTGACCCAGAACCTGAAGTAAGCACTCCGAAATTCGCGTGAGCCCAAAAGTTGTTCACAGCCGTTTCGCGCCTGTTATTTCTCCCTAACTTTGAATCCCGTATCATATACGGGACGATGCCTCAAAACAACCCTTCTGACACCACCGCTTCGCGACCGGAAACAGTGCGCAATAGCCGCTACATTTTTGTCACCGGTGGTGTGAGCTCAAGCTTGGGCAAGGGGATTGTCAGCGCCTCTTTGGCCAAGCTACTTCAGGCTCGCGGTCATTCGGTGACCATTCAGAAGCTCGACCCCTATATCAATGTCGATCCTGGCACGCTGAACCCATACGAACACGGAGAGTGCTACGTCACGGTTGATGGGGCTGAAACCGATTTGGACTTGGGACACTACGAGCGGTTCTTGGACGTCCAGACTACCCAGGCCAACAACATCACCACGGGGCGGATTTACCAGTCGGTCATTGACAAAGAACGCCGAGGCGAGTACCTGGGCAAGACCGTGCAGATTATTCCGCACATCACGGATGAAATCAAGCGCTGCGTTCAGATCCTGGGCGCCGAATCGAATTATGACTTCGTCATAACGGAAATAGGGGGAACGGTCGGCGACATTGAGTCCCTGCCCTACATCGAGGCGGTGCGTCAGATGAAGTGGGAATGCCCCGAGGAGACCTTAGTGGTGCACTTGACCCTTATCCCCTACTTGGCGGCAGCCGGTGAACTGAAGACCAAGCCCACCCAACACTCCGTCAAGCAACTGCTGGAATTCGGTGTACAGCCGGACATCCTGGTGTGCCGAACGGAACACGAACTCACCGACGCGGTGCGCAGCAAAGTGGCGCGCTTCTGCAACGTCGCTCCCAGCGCGGTCATCCAGAGCATCGATGCGGAAACCATCTATGACGTGCCGTTGCTGATGATGGAAGAACGCTTGGATCAAGTGGTGCTCGAAAAATTGGGCATGGCCGCTGCCGATCAAGGACCAGACTTGGCATCTTGGAAGAAATTCCTCACGCAATACAAGCATCCAAAATCAACCGTAAAGGTGGGATTAGTGGGCAAATACGTGGAGCTGAAAGACAGCTACAAATCCATCGCGGAAGCGCTCATTCATGCGGGCGCCCACCAAGAGGTCGATGTGCAAGTAGATTGGATTCACAGCGAATCCATTACAACCAACAGCGCAGCAGAAAAGTTGGTCGGCCTCGATGGCATCATCGTTGCGCCCGGATTTGGCTCGAGGGGTGTCGATGGCAAAATCGAAACCATCCAGTACGCGCGTACCAAGGGGGTTCCTTTCTTTGGAATATGCTTGGGCATGCAATGCGCGGTAGTCGAATTTGCACGCAACGTAATCGGATTGACCGACGCACACTCAACCGAAATCAAGGAGTACACCCCCGATCCCGTCATCGATTTGATGGCGGAGCAGAAGAGCATCCAAAACATGGGCGGAACCATGCGATTAGGGGCCTATCCGTGCGATTTAACACCAGGAAGCCACGCCTACAACGCGTACGATTCAGCGACCATTGAAGAACGCCACCGGCACCGCTACGAATTCAACAACGCTTACCTCGAGCAATTCGAATCGCTGGGCATGGTTGCCACCGGCAAAAATCCCGATTCGGGACTGGTGGAAATCGTGGAAATCCCCGACCACCCGTTTTTCGTGGCTTCACAATTCCACCCGGAGTACGCGAGTACTGTGGAAACGCCACATCCTTTGTTCACCGTGTTCGTAAAGGCCGCAAAAAATGGACACGGCGACACCAAAACGCCGGCAGTGGGTCAAACGGCCGCCAATTCTTAATTGGCTTTCGCTTCCAGCGCGCGCGAACTACTTAGTGCGAAAACGCAACACAATAGGATGGTGGGTACAACACCCTGCTGCAATTCTAGCAAGCTTTCAATGGTTCCGTTCAAAACCCAGGCTATGGACCATGTCAAGAGCAGGGCATTTTGAACACGGAATGCCCATGCTACAGTACCAAACCACCACAACAGTATCAGCAGCAATCCAATCCACCCGTGGCTCACAGCGAGTTGGAGCCAAGTACTGTGGGGATTCATTCGCTTCTCGAGGGCATATTGGCTGTTCGATTCCGCATACACTTCGCACAAGGCGTCCGTAACGTCCCCCGTTCCCACGCCGAATGGCGCTGCCTCGAGCACCTCAAGTGAAGCGTTCCAAGCTTGCATGCGTCCCGCCGAAGAACCCACTTTGACCGTTGGCTGGTTCGATTGAGGGGAGTCCGCTGCCCTGCCCGGGCTGTCCACCTGGGTTGAAACCAATTCAGCAGATACGTACCCCGTAAATTCATTTAATCGCCCACCATCGCCCAACCACCCGCCGAGGCACATGCCAACGAGCGCCATCCCGATTCCCCACGCACGAAAGCCGCGACGTTTCCCATGCATCACCAACAAGCAACCCCATACCAAGCCCGCCACGATCCAAGCCGCTTTCGATGCCAATAAGCCTACAAAAACACCTGTGACGACCAATGCCAGATTATACCACTTTGATTTTTCACGCAGCAGCAACGGCATAAGAACCAGGTACATCCCCATGTATGTCGGGTGAAACGGTCCAGCCAACCCATCGTAACGCCACAATTCCGCATCGCCACTCACGCTCGCCAACACGAGTCGCCAGCCCATGAACATCAAAAGTCCCGCTACGAGCGCCATAGGCACAGCATTCAATCCTTTTGCGCCTTGACGATGCCAATGGTGCAGCATCAACAGAGGGATTAGCAGCAAACTGAATTTCACTTCCAGGGCGAACCATCCAGCGGCCATGTTTTCAGTCCAGCTGAGGCCCACGGCCATCAGGAAGTACATCAAAACACTTCCACCGGCGAACCACCGGAATGCACGCGGTAAAACCACTCGATCGGCCGCTGGCGGTGCATTGAATAAGCGAGCGGCTTCATAGGCGACAGCAAGTAAAAACCATACCGCAAGGGGGAGCGTACTCCAACGCGGGTTGAGCACCATGAAGAGTGCTACGGTCGCCGGCATCGCTTGAAGTGCTTTGTTGAAACTGCGCATTATCGTGTGAGTTCAGCGTGGTCAGCGCTTGGTGAGCGCCGCAAAACCATAAAATCCAAGATGCCCTTCCAATACCCAAGGCCGTAACCGGCATGGATCATCGCATAGGCCCAGATGACGCCCGGCACGTCACGGTAAGATCCAGCTGAGGCAATGGCAGACCCTGCACCCAAAACGAGCCAAAGAAAGAGCGAGGAGACGAAGATGGACGCTCCAAAACCATTCCACATGTCGTTCCAATGGCCCATAGCTTCCGCCATCCAGCAGGCACCCGCTCCCAACAACACCAACAGAAAGAGTGCGGGAACCGTTTGGCGCCACGTGGTGATGGTGCGGTGCTTTAGGTTGACAAAGACTTTCCAATAACCATATTGATAGTACTGCCGAACGAGGTTTCGGTAGGTCGATCGAACATGGTATTGGCTGGAAATACGCGGATCGAACCATATGCGCCATCCGGACTTCAGCAAGCGGTAATTCAATTCATCGTCTTGGTTGCGTGACAACGCCACATCGAACAAACCAATTTCCTCGAGGGCATCCCGGCGGTAGGCTCCAAATGCCACGGTGTCAACGTGTCCGGCACTTCCTCCCGTCCTAAACTTTGCATCCCCCACTCCAAACGGGGTACTCATCGCCGACCCAATGCGCTGCGAAACCTTGGATCCGTGGACCTGTTCCACCACTCCGCCGACACATCCCGACTCCGGATGGGTAAGCAGCAATTGGTGATTGCGCAACAACCAATCACGGCTGACCTCAGCATGCGCCCCCAAGATGATGACCACATCACCTTTTGCCGCTTCAATGCCTTCGTTGAGCGCATACGGAGTCGTGCGTTTGGGGTTTTCAATCCAACGGATGACCGGATGGCGTTTGCTCCAACTTTCGAGCTTCTCGCGGGTGCCGTCTGTACTCCCTCCATCGGCCACAATAACCTCCCAATCCACTCCCGGTGGTTCTTGCCTCAACAAGCTTTCCAAGGTGGCGTCAATGAACTCCACCTCATTCAAACATGGGATCACAACGGAAATCATGGCGCGGATTCTGCGATGCGCTTCAACTGATGCAAGTGGTGGCGGACGTGGGCCACTCCAAATGCCAAGGTATCCGTCAATCCGAGCCTCCCCGCGATGGGATGCTTGAAGACTTGAACCTTCCACCATGCTTGCGAAGCGTAGACTGCGCTCAGCTGATTGTACCCTTCAGCAATTCCCTTCAACCAGTCCGCAACCGCTTGTTCCACATCCACATGGCTTCCGGGTGCAGGAGACAACAGGCTACCGGGTGTGGGGTCTTTCCAACGCGCATCCGATTCCAAAGCGCGAACCAGTTCGAGGCCCCGGGCATCGGAATGCATATCGCACGCCGGCAAATTGTCAGGATCTGCTTGTCCTTTTTTGGCTAAGTAGGACCACGTGCCGTGCTCCGAGCGCATCAAATGCTCCAAGACCTGCAGGCCGCCCCATTGGGACTTGGTCCCTTGCAAGGCATTCGCAGGGAGGGCGCGCAAGTGGTCGGCGAACGCATGAACCATGGCTTCGTGACGAGATTGCCAAGCGGCCAAACCGTCCCAAGGGCGGAACATCTGAATGTGCGGTATGTCGTCCTCGAGGTAGCCTTCGCCCACGGTGGAAAAGCCCAACCGTTCATAAAAGACAATGAGGTACTGCTGTGCAGAAATCCGAATGCCGCAGCCCGGCCATGTGCGATAGCATGCACGAATGGCGCGCGTCATCAATTCCTCACCCAATCCCGAGCCCCGTGATGCCAAATCGATGGCCACGCGGCCGATGCTCGGCTCGTCATAGGACACGCCAGGCGGCACCAACCGGACTACGGCTCGGGCCGCTGCTCCGGGAGCAGCCTCCTCTTCGCAGGCGAACAAATGAATTGACAGCGCGTCCTTGTCATCGAGGTCCAGGTATACGCAGTTTTGCTCCACCACGAATACTTCAGAGCGCAATCGCATCAGCGAGAATACCTCGCCGCCGGTCAATTCTTGGAATGGTTTTTCCGACCAAAGCACGGCGCAATTTACAATGCGAATGGCCGTGAAAACCCCGAGGCTCGGCGTACTTTCGCACCATGGCCGCCATCAATGTTTTTTCCGCAGAAAACCTTTCCAAGCGCTACGGCGAGCGGCTGCTCTTCGAAGGGTTGACATTCGGTCTGTCTCGTGGCCAAAAATGCGCCATCGTCGCCAAAAACGGCACCGGAAAAACCACCCTGCTCAACGGTATCTGCGGGGTTGAACCAGTGGATGACGGGCGCATCAGTATGGATGCGGGAACCCAGTGGAGTTACCTGCCTCAAGATCCGGACTACGACGGCCAGCAGACCATTTTGGACCACCTCTACGCAAGCGACATGGCGGCCGTAAAGGCCATGCGCATTTATACAGCTGCCGCTGACGGGGACGATGACGAGGCCTTGCAAGCGGCCTACGAAGGCATGGACCTGCACAACGCATGGGACTTCGAGGCGCGTGCGAAAGAGGTGTTGGGACGGTTGAACCTCCACAACCTCAGCCGCACCATGGCCACACTGAGCGGCGGCGAGCGGCGGCGGATTGCTTTGGCGCGTGTCCTGATTGAAGAGCCCGACATCTTATTCTTGGACGAGCCGACCAACCACTTAGACCTCGACATGATCCAATGGCTCGAGCGCTACCTCGCCCAGTCGAAGATGACCATTTTGATGATTACGCACGATCGCTATTTCCTGGAAAACGTGTGCGATACCATTCTCGAATTGGACGATCAGACCCTATACAAGTACAAGGGTAATTACAGCTATTACTTGGAAAAAAGAGAGGAGCGCAAGGAGAACGCATTGGCCAATCGCACCAAGGCACGGGGCATTTTTAAGCGCGAACTCGAATGGATGCGGTCCACCCCATCGGCGCGAACCGGCAAATCCAAATCGCGGATCGAACGGTTTTACGAAATCAAGAAAGCGGCCAAGAAGCGGTTGGAGGAAGACGACATGGCCTTGCGCTTGAACCCCCACCGCCTCGGGGGAAAAATCATCGAATTGCACAAAGTGGCCCACGGTTTTGATGGCGACCTGCTATTCGAAAACCTGACCCACCACTTCAAGCGCGGCGAACGCATCGGCATTGTCGGCCGCAACGGTTCGGGCAAGTCCACCCTGCTTGACCTCATCACCCAGGGCGATGAGCCCACCCGCGGAAAAGTTGTTGTGGGTGAAACCGTCGTTTTTGGCCACTACCACCAATCCGGCGCTCAATTCCCGGAAGGCCAGCGCATCATCGAAGCAGTCTACGAAATTGCCGAATTCATGCCCTTAGAAAAGGGCCAAAAAATCACGGCAGCGCAACTGTTGGAACGGTTCCTGTTCCCCCGCTCCACCCACCATCAATTAATCTCAACGCTGAGCGGAGGCGAGCGAAAGCGCCTGCACCTCCTGCAGGTGTTGATGGCCAACCCCAATTTCCTCATCCTCGACGAGCCTACGAACGACCTCGACATTTACACCCTCCAAATCCTCGAGGAGTTCCTCCTCGATTTTCCCGGGTGCTTGATCGTCGTCAGCCACGACCGGTACTTCATGGACCGATTGGTGGAACACATTTGGGTGCTCGGTACCGGAAGCGAAGTCCGGTTTTTCCCGGGAAATTACAGCCAGTACCGATTGGCCGCGGCCGACGAGAAACGGGGAGCGCAGGAGGCGCGGGAAGCGAACAAAGCCACCGCCGAATCAAACGCTGCTCCGGCCCCTCCCAAAAACGACTATTCAAAGCGCCT
>DJYV01000144.1 GCA_002448555.1 Flavobacteriales bacterium UBA6969 | reverse complement strand
CCAGAACGCCTCGAATGCCGCCCGGGACCAATCCGGATGAATCCAAGAACCATCGCAATCGTTTGGTCCGAAGTCATGGTCGTCCCAGATGGCATAATGCGAACCTTTGGACAGCAACGCCTGCATTTCTGGCAAGGACCGCGTATGCGTGTACCGATGAACAAAACCGGACAAGCTTCCAACATCCGCCTCGCGCAGGTAAATGTTATCACCGAGCCATAGCATGGCGTCAAATTCTTCTTGGGCCATGGTATTAAAGATCCCATACCCACCCCCATACGGTTCGCCCGGTCGGTCGTATTCCGGTTCGTTGATGTATGTACAACTTCCAAGCAAGAAATTCAATTCTGGCGGATCGGTGCGGTATTGCCAAAGCGGTTGGGTTCGGATGGTGAGCATCTCGCTTAAGGGTTTCCCATGTTCGTCGCCTATGAAATATCGGTACCGTGTGCCCGGTGAAAGGTCGGACAACTCAAGCTGGTAGCAGTCACCAAGTTGTGCTGACGCCATGGGCGTGGCGACCAAGCTCTGGCCTGCTGAATCGAGAAGGAAGACGTATGGCTTCTCCATTTGGTTGCCCGAAGCAATTTGACACCAAACCTTGGCGCTGCGCATGCCAACGTCACCAACAACGGGAGAGGCATTCAGCTTAAGTTCGGAACGGTGGGTTGAATCCTGGTTGCAGCCCACGATGAGCAAAGCGAAAAGAATACTCCAATAGCGCATCTGACGAATTTTCGTCAAACATACGGAAACAAAAAAGGGACCCCGAAGGGTCCCTTTCAAATCGATGAAGTAGGAAGATTACTTCGCTACTACAATGTTTTGTGCGTCTGTGAAGTTGGCGTGAACTACAGAAACTGTGTAGTTACCAGCAGCCAAGTCGTGCTTCACAACAATGCGGTTACCACCGACAATGTTTTCTTGAGCGACTTCCTGAGAAATCACAGCCTTTCCAGACATATCAGTGACTTCGAGGATGATGTTCTCACCGCCCAAGTTCAACTCACGATCAAACTTCACGCTGAATGTGCTCTCGAAAACAGGGTTCGGGAAGATGTTCCACTCAGTCGTGTTGTCGATGTTAGACAAGCCATGGCTATCGCCATTGTTCTGACCGAAGCAAGAACCGTCGTTGTACGTGGCGTCAGTGTTGTAGTTAGCAGCGTTTGCGTCAGTGCAACCGAATACTTGAGCGTCTGTTGAAGTGAACGTCAAGTCATAAGCGCGCCATGCAGCTCCTTCAGCATCCCATCCCTGGAGGTTCAAGATACCAGTAGCAGTTCCGTCAGTTGTCAATTGCATGAGCAAAACGCGGTTGCCAGCTTCAGTTGCAGCCTGAACGTCAGTTGGAACTACGAACCAAGCACCATCTGTAACAGTGAGTTCAGAACCTCCCAAGAAGTTGTTGTAATCAACACCAACAGTCCAAAGGTTGTTGTTTGTGCTATTTGTAGCACCAATGGTTACCCAGCTGTCGTATGCCAAAGATCCTTCCAAAGCAACGATTTGGTCGTTCACGTCCAAAGACGAGAAGCTACCGTATTGGTGCTGGTAAAAATCAGTGGTAGTTGCCACGTTCAAAACGTGCTCGCCGTCAGCAAAAACAGCGTGCAAAGAATGCTCTGCTGAGGGCAATACTGCGTAAACGCGGTACGTATTACCTTCTACTTGGCCGCCGTTGTCTACAGCTTCGACGACCAACTCAACATTGCTGGCACTCGCACCGAAGGCGAGGAAAGAGGCCGCAGCCAGTGTGAAAAGGTTCTTCATTTGAATGAATTATTTGATGTTTCTGGTCAAGATTTGATGTCAGGAGGAGCTAAGATAAGGTAATTCATCATTATTCCCAAACTTTCTTCGTCGAAGTTAATAAAAAATTCATAGACGTATCCCGATATCTCACCGATAAATTGAATTTGGCAAACACAAGTGGGATTGCAAAAAATATCGAATCACATTTATCCTTCAACTCAGCAGGTGTTCGTGCGTATTTTCGCTTCCAAAGCAATTTACCATGAGCACCTCGACCATTGCACATTATATACACGGAGCATGGCACAGTCCTTCAGCTTCCGATGCAACCCCTCTCCTCCACGCCATTAACGGAAAGGTCATTGCGCACGTAAGCAATGAAGCACTGGACTTTGAATCCATCATCGCTTATGGACGCACCGTCGGAAACACCAACCTTCGGCGCCTTACGTTCCAACAACGCGGCCTGATGCTGAAACGCCTGGCCTTGCACTTATTGAAACATAAAGAGGCTTTCTACGAAGCCAGTTGGGCTACCGGCGCCACACGATCCGATGCCTGGATTGACATTGAAGGTGGTATTGGCAACTTGTTCAGTTATGCCAGCCTCCGACGTCAGTTTAGTGACCAGCCGTTCGCGTTGGACGGCGACTACATTCCATTGGGTAAACAAGGGACATTCGGTGCTCAGCACATCCTTACACCTAAAGAAGGCGTTGCCGTTCACATCAACGCATACAACTTCCCAATTTGGGGCATGTTGGAGAAGGTAGCCGTGAATTGGTTAGCGGGGATGCCCGCTGTAGTGAAGCCTGCTTCAGCGACCAGCTACTTAACTTCTGTAGTTGCGCAGGAGATCATCCAATCTGGCATTTTACCCGAAGGAGCCCTTCAGTTAATATGTGGACCTGCCAGGACCCTACTTGATTATGTAAATGAACGCGATGTTGTGACGTTCACCGGCTCCGCCTCTACGGGATTGAAATTGCGTTCGCATCCGAACCTTCTCGCCCACGCGGTGCCTTTCAACATGGAGGCGGATTCATTGAATTCAGCGGTTCTCGGAGAGCACGTGGTTCCGGGTGACCCTGAATTCGAACTGTTCATTAAGGAAGTGCGTAAAGAAATGACGGTGAAGTCAGGGCAAAAATGCACGGCTGTTCGTCGTGTATTTGTTCCAAGGGGCCAAATGGACAACGTCCAAGAAGCACTCACGCAAGCATTGTCAAAAGCCGTAATGGGCGACCCGCAAGAGGAAGGTGTGCGCATGGGGGCACTGGTGCACAAAGAGCAAAAGCAAGATGTCCTCACCAAATTGGACGTATTGAAGTCTGAGGCTGAGAGTGTATACGCCCACCCGCTTGAATTGGTTGGTGATAAAGCTGTTGAAGACGCCTTCTTGGGCCCACAACTGCTTCGCAACGACAACCCACTGAATGCGCGACATTGCCATGAAGTCGAGGCGTTTGGACCAGTTGCTACCCTCATGCCCTACGATTCCTTGGAGGAAGCGATTGGCTTGACCAAGATGGGCAAAGGTTCGCTGTGCTGTTCGCTGGTGAGCCACAACCCCGAGGAAGCGCAGGCATTCGTTACAGGTGCAGCCACCATGCACGGACGGATTCTCGTGCTGGACCGAACGTGTGCCAAGGAATCAACTGGCCACGGCTCCCCTCTGCCCTTGCTCACACACGGGGGACCCGGGCGCGCAGGCGGAGGAGAAGAAATGGGCGGTGTACGCGGTGTGCATCACTACATGCAGCGAACTGCCGTGCAGGGATCGCCCACAGCCTTGACTGCCATTTCACAGAAGTATCAACCTGGCGGCCAGCAGACGGAGGCGCAGCCCCATTTGTTTCAGCAACACTTCGAAGACTTGGTTATTGGCCACACCGTAACCACAGCCAAGCATACGGTCACTGAGGCCGATATCGTCAATTTTGCGAACGTGAGCGGCGACCATTTCTATGCCCACGTTGATGAAACAAGCCTGGACGGCACCATTTTCGAAGGTCGGGTAGCACATGGATACTACCTGTTGAGCAAAGCAGCCGGGCTCTTTGTAGACGCCAAGAAAGGGCCGGTCTTGCTCAACTACGGGGTCGAACAGGCTCGATTTACCAAACCCGTATACCCGGGAACGACCGTCGGCGTTCGCCTTACCGTGGAGGATAAAATCGAGCAGGAAAAGCGCGATGCCGAGGACATTCGCAAAGGCATTGTCAAATTCAGAGTCGACATGTACGATCAAACCGGCGAAAGCGTGGCGGTCGCGACCATCCTTACCATGGTGAAATTCCGCGACCAACAGGTATGAAGCCTTTTTTTAGACGCTTATTCGCAACCTGCGCCATCCTCTCCTGTTTGCTTTCTACCCCAGTCGATGCAAAAGGGCAAGTGGACCGGTTCACAGGAGAACAAATCCAACGCGATTTGGATTCTCTCGCAGAGTGGATTTTAACCATCCACCCATCCCCCTTCGTGCATTGTTCTTCCATCGAGTTCAATGAGGCCTTAGAATCCGCCAAAACAACCTTCGCGGGAGGTGGGACGCTCTATGGCGCAGCGCAAATGGCTGCCAAGGTGTGCAACGTACTAAAGGACAGCCACACCGGTGTGGCGCTTCAATCCTTTTCTGAGCAACTCGGAGCGACCTACGGGCACCTTCCTCTCGAAATTCAAACCGTAGAAAACCGTCTCATCGTCACAGCTACCGCTGGTGATTCTGCGATGGTTGGTTCAGAAATTGCGCGCATCAATGGCGTTTCCGTTCGGTCTGTTCTTGGTGGAGGGCTGGCCTTGATTTCCCAAGAAGGAGATGCCGCATTGGCTCGCCTGCGGATGTCGGAAAAGCTTTGGAACGACATCGTCCCTTTCGCAGTTGGCGCAAGAATTGCAGATTCCATCGAGGTCGAATATGCGTCGGGTGGGAAAGAGAACTTGCCCGTGCTTGACAATGCATCCATCAAACGTTGGCACGCTTCTCAGAACGAAGTCGCCCCCATTATCTGGCGCGAGGTTCAAACCGATAGCGCCATTTCCGTGGTCTTGACCATCCGGCATTTTCATCCTGAAAACGTGCGGTCCTTTCGCAAGGAACTCCGGGCTTGCTTCAGCCACATCCGATCGCTTCAATCGGCCAATCAAAGCGTTCCTTTTGCAGGGCTCATTTTGGATTTACGCAGCAACTCAGGCGGCCACATCGCCATCATGGCTGAACTTCTTCCGTACCTCACATCGACGCCGATTGACCTTCCGGCCGGGGTGCAAATCAAAGCCAGTCGAGCAGCGAAGGACCGATGGGGAACCGGTCGTTTCGGCCTCGTCGGAAGGAACAGCTACCTCAAGAACCTGCAGGTCTTGAAATCCACCTTGAACAAAGTTGAGAACGATTCCATCGCTTATGTCCCATTCAAACGGTCAATACAACCCCGCCGACGATTGGCGTACACCGGCACTACTGCCCTGTTGCTAGACGGACTCTCGGCATCTGCTACCGTATCAATCGCTTCATGGTTTGCGCGATCTGGCCGGGGCACAACCTTTGGTGAGCCTCCAATGGGTAGCGTCAGCGGAACGTTCGGTAATCCCGTTCGGCTGGTGTTGCCCGAAACGGGGTTAGTCGTGCATATAGCGTCCGCACGGTATTTCACCCAAACCCCTGTCCGTTGGGAAGCCCGGCCACTTCTGGTGGACCGCCCGATAATACCTGATTCCGAAGACATTCAGAACGACACGGATCCCGTACTGGAAGCAGCTTTGAATTGGATAAACCACAACCAACAACCTTAGCCATGACCCTTCTACTGCGATTCTCCACGCTTACGAGCCTTGTCCTAGCGCTTATTGGTTTGATCGGGTGCAATAACACACCCCATCCCTTGCATCGCCATGTCAATCCCTTCGTTGGAACGGGAGGACACGGCCACACCTACCCCGGTGCGACGGCTCCATTTGGAATGGTGCAGTTGAGCCCAGACTCCCGACTCACAGGCTGGGACGGTTGCGGAGGATACCACTACAGCGACAGCGTTATTTACGGGTTCAGTCATACGCATTTGCAAGGAACCGGCGTATCCGATTATGGAGACATCCTGTTTGCACCCTGCACGCAGTTCAACGAAGGTGCTGCGCATTGGCCCGATCGCTACGCCAGTCATTTTTCACACGAAAATGAAGAGGCACATGCCGGGTACTACCAGGTTTACCTAGATGATCAGAAAATTAACGTCGAACTGACGACCACTGAACGTGTGGGCATTCATCGGTACCGATTGGATGAAGCCGATACCCTGTCGTTGATCATCGATATGCAGCACCGAGATGAACTGGTCCACTACAGCATTTATCCGATTGGCGACACCCTGCTGGTGGGCCACCGTGTTTCAGACAATTGGGCACGGGAGCAGCACGTTTACTTCGCGGCTCGTTTCGACCAACCCTTTGCATGGCGTGACCAGCTTACGGAAGTCCGCACGGTGGGAACTGGCGACTCCGGGGAGCTGCTTAAAGAAGTTGAGTATGTGCCGGTATTCCAAGCAGATTTCGGTGAAATTTCCGAACTCAACGCAGAGGTAGCATTGAGTTTTGTCAGTATTGAAGGG
>DJYV01000159.1 GCA_002448555.1 Flavobacteriales bacterium UBA6969 | reverse complement strand
TACCACAGCCATGGATTGGTCTTGGGGGGAAACCGTACACCACATCCAATCCAGCCCCATGGGCCAGTGGTGGGTATGGGACGACTGGAAGGCCCCGAATCATTTCATCAAGCACTTCACTGCGGGGGCGTTTGTAGCCACCGCCATGACGGGAATGGATCAAGACATGATGCAGAAAAACCTCGCCTGCAAAAACCTTCAAGAAGCCCGTTGGAACATGGGCAGTTTCTCCCTCGTACTAGTCCTGGTGAATGTCTTGTTCTTGGGCTTAGGCGTGCTGTTGTATACCTGGGCCGATAGCCAGTCAATTGCCATAGAGCGAGCAGACAGTCTGTACCCCACCGTCGCGCTGGACGGCAGCTTGGGATGGGGCTTGGGATTGGTATTTCTCATCGGGCTGCTGGCCTCGGCATTCAGCAGCGCCGACAGCGCCATGACCGCGCTGACCACCTCCATTTGTGTGGACCTGCTCGGAACGGAAAAGCAACCGACCGAGCAAGCCACTGCGGTGCGCAAGAAGGTCCACCTCGGCGTCGCATTGGTCCTGTTTGCCGTGATTTTGGCGTTCAGCACCGTGCAAGATTCGAGTGTGGTCTCGGCGATTTTTACAGCGGCGAACTACACGTACGGTCCCATCCTTGGGTTGTTCGCCTTTGGTTTGGTTACCAAGGGACAACCCGTTGACCGCTGGATTCCTTGTATAGCCCTTGCGAGTCCCGTGCTCTGTTACCTGCTCGAAGCTGGTTTGAAGTCCAGCTATGGATTCAGCTTCGGTTTTGCCCTCTTACCCGTCAATGGGTTACTCACATTCTTGGGGCTCTGGCTGTTGACGAAAAAACGGTGATTTATGGCGCCGTGCTGACAGCCCTGTGAAGACGGGCTGTATTTTTGTGCTTTCCAATTTAGACCCCAACAATTCCCATGGAACAGCGACCTTCTCAACTGCTCAGCCGACTTTCAGAATCGGCGACCATCGCCATGGCTCGAAAGGCCACTGAATTGAAACAATCCGGTGTTGACGTCATCTCCCTTTCCCTCGGAGAGCCAGATTTTGACACACCAGAGGTGCTCAAACAAGCGGGCATGGAAGCCATTGAGAACAACATCACGCACTACACGCCGGTTCCGGGGTTGCAGGATGTGCGTGAAGCCATTTGTGCAAAGTTCAAGCGGGACAACGGGCTTGATTTTACCCCTTCACAAATCGTCGTTTCCAACGGCGCCAAGCAGAGTATTACCAACGTGGTCTTGACGCTCGTAGATCCCGGCGAAGAAGTCATTTTGCCCGCACCATACTGGGTGAGCTATGCGGACATGGTGGCTTTTGCAGGAGGGACATCCAAGATTTTACCGACGTCCATCGAGAACGACTTCAAAATTCAGCCGGATGAATTAAAAGCGGCCATCAACGATAAAACCCGGTTGCTGATTTATTCGTCCCCTTGCAATCCTTCGGGATCAGTCTACACGCGGGAAGAGATTAAGGCCTTGGCTGATGTGCTGAAGCGCCACCCCCACGTCTATATCATCAGCGACGAGATTTATGAACTGATCAACTTCACGGACAGCCACTGTTCGATGGGCACCATCGAAGAACTCAAGGACCGAGTCATCACGGTGAACGGCGTTTCCAAAGGATTTGCCATGACCGGCTGGCGCCTCGGCTACATCGGAGCGCCGGAATGGATTGCGAAAGCGTGCTCCAAAATCCAAGGCCAAGTCACCTCCGCACCATGCAGCATTGCCCAAGTGGCGGCGGGTGCAGCCGTGTCGGAGGATCCTTCGATTGCCGACGAAATGAAGGCGGCCTTCCTGTCTCGTCGTGATTTGATGATTGACGGATTGAGCGCCATCCCCGGACTGAAGGTGAACCGACCTATGGGGGCGTTTTACCTGTTCCCCGATGTCAGCGCTTTGTTCGGCAAGTCGAATGGCGATCGCAACATCGCGACTGCAGAGGACTTTGCGATGTACCTCCTCGAAGAAGCCCACGTGGCGACGGTGGGCGGGGGTGCGTTTGGAACGCCTGAGTGCATTCGCCTCTCCTACGCAGCCTCTGAAGCGCAGTTGAGGGAAGCCCTTGCTCGGATTTCAAAGGCGGTAGCAGCCCTCCAATAAAGCCCGTTCGCTACCTTCGTAGGATGGAAGCGCTCCACGCTCTTCAAAATACCCACCGGGTATCGGTGCTCGTCATCGGCGACGTGATGCTCGACGCCTACCTCATTGGCCAGGTCAACCGGATTTCTCCGGAGGCCCCTGTGCCCATCGTCGACATTCACCAACGGGACAGGCGCTTGGGCGGAGCAGCCAACGTGGCCAAAAACTTAATTGCGCTCGGTGCGCAAGTGCAGGTGGCTGCGGCAGTTGGTGACGACGACGCCGGGCAGGAAATCCAACGCTTGCTTCAAACCCAAGGCATCGGAACGAGTGCTTTGGTCGAAGTACCCGGCCGCCCTACCACCGTGAAAACGCGCGTCATCAGCAATGGGCAGCAGCTCCTGCGTGTGGATGAAGAGCAAGCCAGCGAGTTGGAAGAGTCGTGGACGACTGAACTGATTGCCAGGTGCCAAGAAATCGTCGCCAGTGAACCCATCGACGTTGTCATTTTCGAAGATTACGACAAAGGCACACTTACGCCAACGGTCATTGAAACGCTCTCGGCCCTGTGCCGCGAAAAGGGCATCAAGACCACCGTTGACCCCAAGTTTCGAAATTTTGACCGCTACGAACGCGTGGATCTGTTCAAGCCCAACTTGAAGGAGATGCGCGAAGGGCTGAGCATGGCCATCCATAAGGAATCCGATACGAGTTTGGCTCAAGCCGTGCAGCGCATGCACGAGCGATTGGAGGCGTCCATCTCGATGGTGACGCTCAGCGAGCGCGGCGTTTGCTTTTACGCGCCTAGCCAGTCACAAGATTTCCAGCGCATTCCCGCCTTTGAACGTGAAATCACAGACGTCAGCGGTGCAGGTGATGCTGTCATTGCTGTGGCCTCCGTGCTGCTCGCCTTGGACGTTCCCGTCTGGCAAATCGCAGCGGTCGCCAACCTGGCCGGAGGACTGGTGTGTGAAAAGGTCGGTGTCGTCACCGTGGAACACGAACGCCTCCAAGCGGAATGGGAAACCCACGCAGACGCCATGGCGGCATTGATGAATTCGAAATGAACTTCCAAGAATTTCGAGAGCAGATCAACGTTGGGCTGTACCAATCCAAAGACCGCGTCTTGGGTGGATTGAAAATTCTCAACCTACTCGTCTCAGCTTCTGCCCTGTTTGTACTCGCTTTGTACTACGGCTACCCGAACGAATCCGAAACCGCGATCCAACTGCTGGGCTACGTCAAATTTAGTTTTGGCTTTTACGTCCTGCAGTACATCACGCGCCTCCTGTATGATTTCCAGCCGCGTGACTTTTTGCGGCGCACGTGGTTCGAAGCAGCGGTCATGGTCGTTTTGGTCATTGAGGGTGCCAGTGACCTCTTCACCGGAGAACTGCTTATAAGCAGGTTCATTCAATCGGTTGGTTTTGATTCAATATCAGATTTTTACACGATATTTATACAGGGCTATTTCTTCACTATTGTCCTTGCGGAATTGCTGCGTAGTGGACGGGTGTTGCCTCGGATTCGACTCAACCCTGCGGTCATTTTCATCATGAGTTTTCTCGGGTTGATCACCATCGGAACGGTCCTGCTCATGCTCCCCGAGATGACGACCACACCGGGCAGCATGGGCTTCCTTGATGCACTGTTTACCTCCACGAGCGCAACGTGTGTAACTGGGTTGATGGTCGTGGACACGGTGACCTTTTTCTCCTTCAAAGGCCAAGTCGTCATCCTGGCGTTGATCCAGCTGGGTGGCTTGAACCTCATCGCATTTGGCTCGTTCCTAGTGCTCGCCTCTAAATTTGGGCTGGGCGTGCGGCAGCACGATGTCATCGAAGACTTTGTCAACCGCGACACCTTCAACGCCAGCTCTGGATTGCTCGGAAAGGTGCTGATATGGTGCTTGGCGATTGAGGCCGGAGGGGCGGTCATCATGCACATGACGTGGGGTGAGACCTTGAATGGTATGGCCTCGGGCCGACAATGGTTCTATTCCGTGTTCCATTCCGTTTCTGCCTTCAACAACGCGGGCATTTCCCTGTTCACGGATGGATTGGCGAATGCGGCCATTGACAGCCATTACGCCCTGCATTGGACCGTAACGGTGCTCGTGTTTTTCGGGGCCTTGGGCATGGTGGCCATTTTCGACTTGTTTGATCCGACTCGCCTGCGGGAGAGAATGAGTCAGCCGTGGAAGCACATCGGTTTTGCCACAAAAATCGCCCTCTACTTCTCTTTGGGGCTGGTGGCCTTTGGCGCAGCTGCTTTCTGGCTTTTGGAAGCCGATGGCACCCTGGCCGGCATGAGCCCATTTGGTCAACTCACCACCTCGGTCTTCCAAAGTGCGACACGAACCAGCGGATTCAATACCGTAAATATTGGGGCGGTTGGGGTGCCAATGTTGTTCCT
>DJYV01000031.1 GCA_002448555.1 Flavobacteriales bacterium UBA6969 | reverse complement strand
ATTGCAATGCCGAGGAAACCCGTCCAGCCGGAGCTGAGGCAGCAGTCAGGGGGACGGACTTCCATTCTTTTGTCCATTCCGATTCGAGGTTTTCGATGCGATTGAGCTTGCCTCGAAATGCCGTTGATTCCAGCGACTCAAACATCGCTTGCACGACGGCCTCTGAAATCAAATCCCGGTCGAATCTAGGATTGGAGAAGTTGTACAAGGCCCAGTTGGAAGCCGTGGTGACGTGGGCGGTATCGCTTGCAATGCCGAATGCATTGTAGAGCCACCAGGCGGTTTCCAGTTCATACCGGACGATGTTCTGCACGCGGTGTTCCCGAACCCGCGTCAATTGCCCCGTGATCTCTATGGCTTCACCGCGCTGAAACATGCCCTCCTTCGGTTCTGGCTGAAATCCTTGAGCGATGAGGAATGCGTTCAATTCTTCGTCCAAGTTGGAGTACTCAATTTCGATGGATTCTTCCGAAGCGCTGACAAATTCGACGCGGTTGTCGCGGTACCGTTCCATGTTCTGGAAGTAGTGCCAAGAGTGCTCACCTTCGGGAATGCGCATGTGAAAGCCTTCGATGTGCAGGGAGGGATTGGTTGGGTTGCCGATTGGCAGCGGCTCAAGTCTTTCGAAGTAATAACCGCTTTGGTACACCTTCCGGGGCTTGCTCAAGGTGCCAAGGCCGTTGGCTACCGCGCCTGCAAAAGCGGCCCAAGCAGCGCCTTTGGGTTGGTCGGAAGCCAGCAGGACTGCTCCACCTGCTGCGCAAGCCGCTGCAGCTCCAACATCCAATGCCTTCAGTGGATTACGGGCCGTCGGAAAGAGGGGGTGAACCTCAGGGTAGGCGCCCGGCTGTTCGAGGCGAATCAAATGGACGGGTTCATTGTTGTCCAATCGAATGAGCGCCATGCCGTCTCCTTGGTGTGCGTAATGAAAGCCTTCATCCCAATTCCACGCATCCTTCAAAATGCGCACATCTGACCCGCTCGAGGGCTCCACGGCGACTTGCGATGAGGTGGATTTGTTCAAACTTGAGCACCCGGCCAATCCGCCTGTAAGCAGGAGCAAAATCAATCGATGGGCTGCACGGCGTGGCATGTTGTAAAGTAAATGCCGCACACGTGCACATGACGTATGCTCAAGGGTGGGTTTTCCGAGGGAATTGTGGATTAATTGCAGTAGATTACGAGCTTTTTGAAGCGGCCTGTGCACAGCGCATTTTTACCTTTAAGGCATGAGTTGGGACCCCGATCAACTGCCGAGCACGCGCGCGGAATTGGAGCAACTGCGCAAGGAGTTGCACGCGCACAACAGGCGGTATTATGTCGATGCTCAGCCCATCGTTTCTGATCGTGATTTTGACCGCTTGATGGAGTGCTTGATGAAAGCCGAGGCGGACCATCCGGAATGGGCGGATCCCAATTCACCGTCTCAGCGTGTGGGTGGTGACATCACCGATCGGTTTGAGAAAGTCCCCCACAGCGCTCCGATGTTGTCACTCACCAATTCGTACAATGCGGAGGACATCGCTGATTGGGCGGAGCGTACAGACAAGATTCTCGAAGGTGAGGAGGTGGAATTTGTCATGGAGTTGAAATACGATGGCGTGGCCATTGCGTTGCAGTACGAGAACGGCAAGCTTCAGCGCGCCTTGACCCGAGGCGACGGCGCTATTGGGGAGGACATTACCGCGAATGTTCGAACCATCAAGCGCATTCCCCTTCAGCTGAACGAAACGGCTCCTGAGACGTTGGAAATCCGCGGGGAAATTTTCTTTCCGTGGGCCGGGTTTGAAGCATTGAACGCGGCCCAGGTCGCTGCCGACAAACCCCCATTTGCCAACCCGCGAAACACGGCTGCGGGAACGCTCAAGAGCCAGGACAGTCGCGTCGTCGCTAGTCGACCACTCGATTGCATGCTGTACAGCGTGGTCGCAGCAAACGCCTCCATTGAAAGCCACATGGCGTCCATTCAACAAGCCGTGGCGTGGGGGTTCCCGACCCCATCGCCTGCGAAGCGCATGGTAGAGGTTGCGACCACAATTGAAGGCATTTTAGACTTCATCGCGCATTGGGATTCCGCACGCCACGCGCTTCCATTTGCCATCGATGGAATCGTCATCAAGGTCAACGCCTACAGCCAGCAGTCTGAATTGGGTATGACGGCCAAAAGCCCCCGGTGGGCCATTGCATACAAATTTGAATCTGAGCAACAGGCGACCACGCTTAATGCAGTGACATATCAAGTGGGGCGCACAGGCGCCATCACGCCGGTTGCAGAACTGGAGCCGGTGCTGATCGCCGGAACGACGGTGAAGCGCGCCTCCCTCCACAACGCCGACCAGATTTCGGCGATGGACATTCGCATTGGGGATGAGGTCCTGGTTGAAAAGGGTGGCGAAATCATTCCAAAAGTCGTCGGTGTAAACACCGAAGCGCGGGGGGCTTCATCCGAACCCCTCGTGTACATCACGGCTTGCCCAGAGTGCGGCACGGCATTGGTCCGGGAGGAGGGGGAGGCCAAGCATTATTGCCCAAACGAGTCCACGTGTCCGCCGCAAGTGTTGGGGCGCATCGAGCATTTTGTCAGCCGAAAGGCCATGAACATCGACGGGTTGGGTCCCGAAATCATTGAATTGCTTGTTCAGAAGGGCGGGGTCCGACACGCAGGTGATCTCTACGCACTCCATGCGCGTGCGACCGAGGAATGGCGCGAATCCACGGTTCTGTACAAAACCACCGCATCCACCGATGATGACGAGCTTTACATCCAGCGGGTGCACGCACTGGCGGTGTGGAGGTACCGGAACAAAAAAGGCGAGCGATCGAGCCTCTCAGCGACACCGGTTTCCAAGAAGGCCGTGCACGATGCCGTTCAAAGCGGTGACCTGATTGACTATGGGCCGCTTCCCGAGCGCGGTGCGCCATGGCAAGCGTACCTGGAACAGGCCGTTGGGACCACCGTACCGATGGCGGCGGACATCCTGGATCGGGCCCGCGACCTGGCGCATGCGGACGAATTGCTCATCGGACCATCGGCACTGGCATGGGACCGCGAGGGATGGGGCATGGACCGAAACGAATGGGAGCACCTGCTAGCATTTTTGCACCGGCTCACGGAGCGCACCCGGCAGCGCTTGGGCGAAAAAGAATTGGAGAAACTTCTACGCGCCATTGAAGCTTCCAAAGGCCAGCCGTTTGACAAGGTCCTCTACGCCATTGGCATTCGGCACGTGGGATCCGAAACGGCGATTTTGCTGGCCCATCATTTCGGGCACCTGGAAGCCTTGTCGCAAGCCGATGAGGAAGCCATCAGTGCCATTCACGGAGTTGGAGGAGAGATTGCGCGCAGCGTCCATGCTTTCTTCCAAGATCCTCATGCGCTGGAGGTGCTCACGGCACTGCGCCAGGCAGGGGTGAACTTGGAACTCGATGCCGCTGCCGCTTCGCAACGCGGGGGCGATGCCTTCGCTGGAAAGACGTTCGTTATCACCGGCACCCACCCGGTGCCCCGAGAAGAATTGGCAGACATCATCCGTGCCAACGGCGGGAAGGTGAGCGGCTCGGTGAGCAAAAAAACCAGCGTCCTTGTGGCGGGCGAAAAGGCCGGGTCGAAGTTGACGAAAGCCCAGGAAATCGGGGTCACGGTCTGGGGGTATGATGACCTGATGAACGAATTGGAAAAAGAGGAACCATGAGGTACGCGGCATTGGATTTGGAGTGCGCTACGAGCGATACCGGCAACATTTGCGAAGTCGGGGTTGTCCTGATGGAAAACGGACAAGAGGTGGGGCGGTTTCGGTCGTTGGTTCGCCCGGTGGTAGAGTCCTTTGGTGACTGGCAGCGGTGGAATTTTGACTACGGTTTGAAAGACGTCCTGATGGCACCAGCTTTTCCAGCCATTTGGGAAGAGGTGGAGCGTTTGATTGGTGACGCGCCCGTGGTAGCACACAATGCCGGTGTGGTGGAATGCAAGCACTTGGGGCATGCCTTTTCTTTCCACGGATTGGACGCAGCTTCAGGTCCTGTGTTTTACTGCACATTGGAATTGGCAAAAGGGCACTGGAACGAAATGCCCAAACACGGCATTAAGCACGTTGCGCGGCACTTCCAATGGAAGTTGGATCACCACAATCCGGAAAGTGACGCGCGCATATGTGCTGCCATTGTTGAAGAGGTGGCCAAGGAGCAGGGGATTGATGCGTGGGATGCTTTGGTCAAATCCAACCAATGGACCGCGCATCGCATCCCGCAGTACCAAGACCGCATCAAAATCGCAGCGAAGCCTACCGGTCAGCGCACACGGGCGGACTATTCCCATGAGTTGATCGCCTGGAAGCCAACGGTTCCGCTGGAACAGATGGCGCCGGGTCAACGCTTCATTCTGAGTGGGTTTGATCATGCATCCAAGTCCAAACTCCGCGAAGCAGGCATCCGGAAGGGTTTGCAATACAAACGGTACATCAAGGGAGGGATTGACTTCCTAGTCGCGGATGCCAAAATGGGGGTTTCGAAGTACGCGACGTGCGTGGTAAAGCAAATCCCCATCTTATCAGAGGCGGAGTTCAAAGCGGCATTGAAGGGAATGCAGCCATAGCCGCGGGTGCTAACGCAACACTTCAAAGGCTCCGAATAGCTCTCCCCGCTGCTCCTCTCCGCAAACGATGAGGTAATTCAATCGGTAGTAATACGTGCCTTCGGCGACGGGTTCGTTTTGGATGCGTCCGTCCCATTCCACGGGGGCTCCTGTGGTGCGGTACATCTCTCCGCCCCAGCGGTTGAATATGACCAAGTCGTACTGCTCAACGATGGACAGCAAAGGGAAATCCGGATCGTCCGCCAAGTACAGTGTGAGGCGCTCGTTCATTCCGTCTTGGTTGGGCGTGATGACATTGGGAAGCTGTGCTGAACTCGCATCAACGGTGGCTTCGGGGTCTTGGTATACCACCAGCGAATCCGTGCTGGTGCATCCATTTTCTTCAAACATCACCGTGAGGTAGTAGGTGCCGGGCAGGAGTACTTCAGGGGCTTCGGCCGACCAGGGCAAGAAGAGGTTCATCGCACCGTTGTCCCAATTCCATTCCAACAAGGGGGTGTAGCCATCGGGGCCAACCGTGACCCCTTCAACCACGGCCGTGGGCGCCGCACAGGTCAAGGTATCCGCGGTTCCGGCGAAGACTTCGGGAAGGGTGAAGTCGCTGCCGAGCTCGATTACCGAAGTGCTCGGGCAGCCGTTGGCGGGATTGGTTGTGGTGAGTTCCCAAGTTCCCGGGTTTTGGACCAGGATGACAAAAGGCTCATCGACCCAGTCAAATTCTGCACCAGCGGGTCCCGACCAATCGAATTCTGCACCGGCATCGGCCTCAGCACTCAACACGATGGAATCCTCGGAACAGGTGAACGCCCCCGCACTCGGCGACAGCACATTGTCCAAGGTTTCGACGTCCTCGGTGACTTCAATTTGCACATTGTCGGTGCAGCTGCCGTCGGCATTACTCACGCTCAGTGAGTACGATCCCGCTTCGTCAACCGTGGCATTGGGACCCAGCGCATTGACGATGTTTCCGTCCATCGTTTCCCACAGGAAGTCAATGCCATTGGGGAAATTGCTCGACCCTTCGAGTTCAATGGATTCAACGAGGCAGGTGAGGACCGTGGACGGAGTGGCGCTGGCGGCGCCTTCCAATTCCGCCACCTCGACGTGAATGGTATCGCTGATTTGAGCTTCGCAAAATCCCTCGTAGGTGACCACATAGGTCATGCTGGAATCCGGTGTGCAAATGACAGTTGCCCCAGTGGAATCGGATAAAAACGTGGCGGGCTCCCAGCTGTAGTCGCTGTTGGGCGCACCGATGACGTTCAATTCGACCGATCCCCCTGGACAGATCCACGTTTCGGGACCTGTGGCGAGGATATTGGGTGCGAGGCAGACGCTTTGGTTGTTGAATGAACCGCCCGTCGAGCCGGTGAATCCCCAGTAGACGAACTCCTGGCCCGAGAAAATGGTGTTCACGAGGTCCACTTCATTAGCCAGTCGCAATTCACAGTCGAAGTACACGGCAATGATTTGGGTGTTGGGGTCCCAGGTGATGCGAACCGGATGCTCCTCACCATCTTCGATGTTGCCGCCATTCGCGTTGGCCGTGACTGGTCCGCCGAGTCCCGTTGGCGGGTTGTGGTCGACAGAACCGTCCGAAACGAAGCCGATGTGGTCTTGAATCAGGTCCCCATATTGGCCGTTCTGCCACGTATCGAATTCGATGCCGAAGCTCGGGTTGAAGCCGCTAAACCCCAATGCGCCGCCGGTTTGTCCGAGGGCATTCGTTCCGACGTCTTGAAGAACGAAGACCATGCCGTCGGCTCCGGTCGCATCGAACGTGCCAAAGTTCATGGTGAAATTCAAGTCAAACGGTTGAGACAGGTCGATGAGTTCCGAATACCATACCGTGCCGTTTTGTTTGCCTTGCGTGGTGGTCAATTGATAGCAATCGCCACCCAACGATTGAGCGGTGCCATTCAAGAAGTAGGATTGTGCGGCCAATTCGCCCCAGGCCATCATCGAACCCGTCAAAACGAGTCCGAGCAATGTGGATGCAAGAAGCGGGTGACGCGGCATGCCGCTAAGTTAGAAGTTCAATCCGACTTTCAAATTCACCCTCCGATTGGTCAGGTAATTCGGAATGGCATACAGCCGGCCGTTTACGTCCTCAATCCAGGTGTGGTTGATCGTATTACGGATGCCGAGGATGTTGAAGATTTCCAAGGAGATGAATCCATTTTTGGCCTCCTGCTTCATGAAGAGTTCGCGGGAAAATCCAATGTCGACGCGGCGGTACGTTGGCGTGCGCAGGATGTCTTTGTAGCGCTCAAAAGAAGGTGGTCCGAAGGGGAGGCCGGTTCCAAAGTAAAGGCTGACGAGCACTTTGTACGCTTCGTTTCCAGGCATTTCGTCTTGGAAGAGCAGGCTCATGTTGAACCGTTGGTCGGTCTGCCGGGGGATGAATCCCGGAACGATGAGCGCGCTGTCCGTCGGGGTGTTGTCCAGCGTGTAGCCTTGAATGATGGGTTGACCTTGGCTGTTGTAAAACTGCCAGTAGGCATCGTCGTTGAGGTCCTCCTCTGTTTTCATGACGGACATGCGAAACCAACTTTGGATCCCATCGATGAATTCACCGTTCAACATGAAGTCAGCCCCCGCAGCGTAACCGGAGCTGTTGTTGCGTGCGTAGTAGCGCTGGCGAACGTTTTCGATTTCATAGGGAATGAGGAAGTCCAGGTCCTTGTAGTAGAGTTCACCCACCATCTTGAATGGGCGGCCGTACATCTCAAAAATGCGGTCCATCCCAAGGACGAAATGCGTCGCCCGTTGGGCCTTGACCGCTGCATTGACGGTGCCATCGAAGCGGCGCATTTCCCTATAGAACGGGGGCTGCCAGTACACGCCAGCGGCAAAATTGTACACCGTGGAGGGACGACCCTCCCGCTCTTTCGGGGTGTAACTCAAGTGGCCGCGGGGTCCGCCGACTAGCGAGGTGTACACCGTGTCGCTGAATTCGGGCGCCCAGAGGTGGCCGCGCAATCCGGCGTTGATTTCCCATTCGCCTTGGCGGGAATCCGTCCAGCGCCATGCGTTTTGAACGTATGCCTGCACGCGTTGGGTTTCGACCCGGTTGGTCGCCCGGATTACATCATCCAATTCAATGACCTGTTCCGGTCCTTCATCGATGAATCCGATGCTGTCTTGGGGGTGGGGGGTGATGAATCCGGCCGAGTCCACCAACGACCATTCGGAAAGGTGGTCTTCGATGCTTTCGGCCTGCCATTTGACGCCCCATTCCAAAAACCCCTTGTCCTGTCCCCAGGCGGTTGACCCTTTGAGGGCGCTGCTTACCACAGTTGCGTATAAGCGGTTGCGGGCGTGGTTCAAAAAGGCGCCTACGCCGCGGTTGATAGCGGCTTCGCCGAGTTCGTCTGAGCCGAGGTCGCGTTCCAATTCATCGAGCCAATAGGCACCGAGGATGTCAAACGTCTCGGACTCGGCGGTCTGGAAGGCCGATGTGATCCACCGGATGCGGTGGTTTTCTGTTTTGTAGTTCGCACCGAAGGCCCCAAATCCGGTTTGGTAAGCCGTCTTTTCTTGACCGTCGAAGTAAATGGTCAGGCGCAGGGCCTCGTTGATGTTGCCCACGTTGGATTCGCGGCGAACCGGCAAAAAGCGGTATTGGTTTTGACCGTAAATACCGAGGGCTTCAAATTCCCATGGGCCATACCCGTCGGGGTCCCACGTCGCATACCCTTGGACATCGACGTACCGAGGTTGGTATTCGCCGCCTTCGTCGAGGGTTCCGAGCACGTAGCTATTGTCCCGGTAACGGATTCCGGTGTTCAACGTGAATTTTTTGTGCCCATTCGGTCCTGCAGCGCTTGCCCAATCTCGCTGCAACTGCGCACCGAGCATACTGGCCGTGATGCGCGTCTTGGAGGTGTTGGGTTTGCGGTAGCGAATGTCGAGGACCGAACTCATTTTGTCCCCATACTTTGCTTCGAATCCACCGGCAGAAAACTCGATCGATTCCACCATGTCCGGGTTGGGGAAGGAGAGGCCTTCCTGCTGCCCGGAGCGAACGAGGAACGGACGGTACACTTCGATGTCATTGACGTAGACGAGGTTCTCGTCAAAACTTCCTCCACGGACATTGTAACCGCTGGACAGCTCGCTCGTAAAATTGACCGGAGCTTGAATGAGCAGGTCTTCAATGGTGCCGCGAGGGGAGGGAATACGCGCCGCGACTTTGGGGTTGATGCGCTGCACGGGCTTGGTGCGCTCGCCATCGGCGACTACCTCTGAAGCGTTGAGCGCCACACCGGCTGTCAGCCGCACGTCGATGAGTTGGATGCCGGTGGCCGAGGCGGATACCGTGCGCTCTTGTGAGGTGTACCCGACAAAACCGAAACGCAAGGTCCATGCGCTGCCTTGCCGCAGTTCCAGGGTGTATGAACCATCGTTGTCCGTGACCACAGCCGCTCGCTGCTGTTCGAGGGGTATGATGGTCGCCCCGGGCAAAGCCGCTCCGCGTCCATTGGTGACAGTGCCTTGGATGGTGATGGTTTCGCCCTGTGCGTGCAATTCCGCTGTACACATCCCACTAAGCAGGAAGCACCACGCGGCGAGAAGGACCAGGCTGCGTGTCATCCACTTCATCGCTTAAGGGAACCGTTTCGCACCGCGTCGATGAATTTTGCCCAAGCGACTGGATTGAAAATGTTCATCGGGGGCAGTTGCCCAGCGTAATAATTCTGTTGCGCTTGCTGTTGAACGGTGTAGCTATAGACTTCTTCGCCGTCGCGTCCGACTTCCATCAACCGATCGTACAATGCCGCAGGATCGAGCCGTTCTTGACCGACCATGTAGGCATCCGGCGAGAGTTGAAGTTGCAAAAACTCCTCGCGGAACCGCTCGCGCGTTGGCCATGGGTAGATGAAGGCTTCTTCGAGCGATACGGTGTCTCGGCCCAACGGTTGGACCACATTCATACGAGGCAATTCCAAATCCTGCGGCACTTCAAACGCTTGAGTCAAGTAGCCCACGGATGAGACGGTGATGGTATCGCCAGCCAATGCCGGGATGCTGAAGAACCCGTTCACATCGGTCATCGTGCCGCGCAGGTCACGCGAACGAAAAACCGTCGCATAGGCCAAGGGTGCGAGGGAGTCGCCGGTCACCACCATGCCGCTGATTTGGACCACCTCGACATCCGGAACAACGTCCGTACTGTCCTGAGCCGTGACGTGCATGACGGAGATAAGTACCAGGCCGAGGGCGGTGAACCATTTCATGAGGAGCAAATTACGATGCCTGTGCAGTTTTGAATTCAGAAGTAAAGTGAAATTCCAGTTCAGGGTAGTTTGCAATTTCCATGTCGAGCAAAAACTTCGAAGGTGCGAGGAAGACGTCATTGCCGTCTTTGTCCGTGACCATGTCCGTTCCCTTGATGCGTTTGAATTCCTCCAGCTTCGCTTCGTTCTCACTAACGATCCAACACGCTTTGTAGTATGGTTTGGATTGGAATTCGCACTTGGCTCCGTACTCGTGCTCCAATCGGTACTGAATGACTTCAAACTGAAGTTCACCTACGGTACCCACAATCTTGCGGTTACCAAGCGATCGAATGAACAGCTGCGCAACGCCTTCGTCGGTCAATTGCTGGATGCCCTTTTCCAGCTGCTTGCTCTTCATCGGATCCTTGTTGACCAACTCCTTGAAAATCTCCGGCGAGAAACTGGGGATGCCGCGAAACACCATTGCTTCGCCTTCGGTCAAGGTGTCGCCGATTTTGAAGGTGCCCGTGTCGTAAAGCCCCACAACGTCGCCCGGCCACGCTTCATCCACGACGTTTTTGTCCTGGGCGAGGAAGGTGGCTGGGTTGGCGAACTTCATCTTCTTGTCGAGGCGGGTGTGCTGGTAAAACGTGTTGCGCTGAAACTTCCCGCTGCAGATGCGCATGAACGCGATGCGGTCCCGGTGCCGGGGGTCGATGTTGGCGTGGATCTTGAAAATGAACCCGGTGAATTGCGGTTCTGTGGGAGCAACCTCGCGAAGGTCCGTTGAACGCGGACGGGGATCGGGCGCAATGTCGATGAATGTGTCGAGCATCTCCTGGATACCAAAATTGTTGACGGCGCTGCCAAAGAACACCGGAGCCAGTTGTCCTTCGAGGTAGGGCGCAGCATCCCAGGGTTCGTATACGCCTTCGATCAGTTCCACATCGTTGCGTAACTGTTCGGCATGCTCGGAGGTCACCAATTCATCCAAGTCGGGGTCAGCAATGTCTGCGATGGACACCACTTCTTTGGCGATTTTGGTTTTGTCTGGATTGAACAAGCGCAGCTCTTTTTCGTACAGGCTGTAAACGCCTTTGAAGGAATGGCCGCCGCTGATTGGCCAGCTCAAGGGGCGTACTTGGATTTGCAGCTTTTCCTCGAGTTCATCCAGCAGGTCAAACGGGTCTTGCCCTTCGAGGTCCATCTTGTTGATGAAAATGATGACGGGCGTGTTGCGCATTCGGCACACCTCCATCAAACGTTCGGTCTGGGCCTCTACACCTTTCACACAATCCACGACGAGGATGACGCTGTCCACAGCGGTCAGCGTGCGGTACGTGTCTTCAGCAAAATCCTTGTGACCGGGCGTGTCTAAGAGGTTGATGAGGCGGTCCCTGTAATGGAAGGCCATGACCGAGGTCGCTACCGAAATCCCGCGTTGGCGCTCGATTTCCATAAAATCTGACGCGGCGGTTTTGGTGATCTTGTTGTTCTTCACCGCGCCGGCCGTTTGAATTGCCCCACCGAACAGCAGGAACTTTTCGGTCAAGGTGGTCTTTCCGGCATCCGGGTGGCTGATGATGGCGAAGGTTCTTCGCCGCTGAATCTCTTCTTGAATTGCGCCCATAGAGGCGCGAATTTACGATGCAGAAGCGCGAATTGCCGCCAGGGTTTCCGACCACCGTTTCAAGGCGTGTTCCTTGGTGAAACGCTGGACGTGTGCATCACTGACAATCGGAAGCGTATCGAGGTGCTGCAAGGCGTCGGCCAGCGCCTTCCAATCGCCCGGTTTGAAGAGGGTTCCGTGGGTGCCATGCCCGAGCAATTCCGGGGTTCCGCCTGCGTCGGTTCCCACCACGGGAACGCTGCGAGCAAGGGCCTCAATCGTCACCATGCCGAAGGTTTCGGAGGTACTGCACATGGCGTAAGCGTCACAAGCGTCGTAGGCCAAGAGGAGTTCTTCGGTCGGCTGGTGCCAGTGCACGCGGTCAGTGACCCCCAGCGATTCAGCCAATGCTCGGCATTCAGTGCGGTAGTCTTGGCCAGCGTTGGGGGTGTTTTCTCCGATGATCAATGCGTGCCATGCCGGGGCGGCTTCAGCCAATGCCCGAATCAATGTGTCGTGGCCTTTCAATGGATCGATGCGTCCAAAGAGGCCGACGATTTTGGCGTCTGCAGGGAGGCTCCACATCGCCTTGGCCTCAGGGGATTTGGGAGTTGAATACCAGTTGGCCTCGAGTGCGAGAGGGATGACCTCGATTTGTTCCGGTCGGAGCGGTGTGTTTGCCAGCGCTTCATCCCGCAAGTGGTGCAGGGGTGCAATCCAACGCGAAACGCGCTTGTACCGCACCCGATGCCATGGTTTGGTTTTGGGCTGCGAAATCTGCATTCCTTGGTGGAACACCAAGTCGGCACCGCTGTTGCGGATCGCGAGGATGCACAATGGCAGGTCCCGTGGGTCGCGGATCCACACGATGTCTGTATGGGTGTGCTCCAGGTGTCGCCTCAGCCTCTTTGCCGCGGCAAATGGGAAATGCCGGTATTGCCGGGGTATGTGTCGAATGTTCAGCGTTGTGGCGGAAGCCGACTCCGCGAGTGGAGAGCCTTGCACGCAATTGACCTCTACTTTGTGTCCACACTCCGCCATCCATTGGGCGTACCGGATGAGGTTGCGTTCCAATCCACCCCAACCCGTCGAACTGGAAAGGAAGGCGATTCTCATCGGCGGTCGGGACGAACGGTGATTTCGCTGTACACTCCGCGCCCAGCGGATTCGATGGCCTGTGCAATGGCTTCGGCAATGAACCCGGCGTCCATTCCTGCTTCGAATTGTGGCCGGTACGACTCGCGGAGTTCGGTGTTATTGGTCTGGTCGATGAAGGCCGTATTCACCGCGCCCGGATTGATGGTGGTGACCGCGAGGTCTTCCCGAAACTCCATGCGCAGCGATTCACTGAGGGCAAGCACGGCGTGCTTGGTGGCGCAGTAAACCCCGCTGTTCGGGAAGACATTGCGCGCAGCGATGGAGCCAATTTGGATGATGTGGCCTTTGTTCGAGACCAAGAACGGTAAGGCGGCGTGCAGGGTGGCGAGTACCCCGGTGACGTTGACGTCAATCATCGTTTTCCAATCTTCAAATTGCGCTTCAGTTAGCGGAGAGAAAATCCCCAGCCCGGCATTCGGAATGCACACGTCGATGCCTCCCCAGACTCCAACCATGCGCTCGACTGCGGCTGCCACGGCATGGTGATCCCGCACGTCCACAGTCGCGCATTCGATGACGCCATCGGGGTGCAGTTGGGCGAGCCGTTGCATGGCTTCGGTGTTTCGCGCCATCAAGAAGATACGGTGTCCTTTTGAAGCGAGCAATTGAGCGGCAGCTGCTCCAATGCCGCTGGAGCCGCCGGTGATGAGTATGCGGAGCGATTTCACGGACCAAAAGTACGGCGGTAGTGCGGTCAGTTGTTGGGTTTGACCGATGCAAACCCGATGACGCGGTCGAAACCGTTCATATCCCAATAGTACACGAGGCACATGTACGGCGTATCCGCCAACGCATGCGATCCTTCGATGGCTGCGATGTTGGATGGTTGTGCTTGAAGGCTTGCGTAATCCAATTTGCCGCGATCGAGCGCCGGTCGCACCCGGTATTCGTAATTGTAGTAGCCCTGTTTCAGAAGCAATGAAGCTTCGTAATGTCCGGTCTCGGGATTCCAAATCATCCGGTGGCTTTCCGGATAGGACCAATTGGACAAAGCACCGTAGATGTAAATATCCTCTTGAAGCCGTTCCTCGAAGGCTTGAAGGGAGAAATGAGTCCACACGTAGTCGCTTCCGGTAGCGTCGTCTTGCAATTCGTTGGAAACGACAAAATGCCCATCCAAGTCTTGTTGCGCTTTGAGAAACGCGTAGGTACGGGGCTCGTCTGGGTCCAAATACGCGTGCCAATGGGTGCCCTCATCGACCACGCGTTGAAGTCCGAGGCTGGCAAATTGGAGGCTTTTCAAATCGGCAAAGCGCCATGTGTTGCCCCCAGCGAATGACTCAGATCCGGTAGGGTTGAACGTTACTTCTTCGCCGCGCACAAATTGCGGCTCCATCCCTTGAATGGACGTTTCCCACCGGCCGTTTTGCATCAAGACCACTTGCAAGGCATCGTAGGCATCGTAAATCGGGTAGCGGTCCGAGCTGTGCAGGATGGCCAAGTCCACCTCTTGGTGCGTTCGCTTGGTGCGAATGATGGAAGAGGGGACCACGCGCATTTCAATGTCCAGCAGTGATTCGTACACAACGAAACGTTCTTGGATTAAGGCCCGATCGGGATTGGACGTATCGTAGACCTCGGCGATGTAATTCCCGCTTTTGGTGAACTGGACCATGTCGTTCGGAAACGTGACTGCGTAATGCGTAAACGGTGTTTTGGTGTTGAAACTCGTTTCAATCGTTTCGAAAGCAATCGTCGGGAATCCTGCAAGGAAATCGGAGGACCCCATATCCGGTGAGTCGTACCAATCGAACGTGCAATGCTTCAAACGCACTTCGAGGGTTCGGTATTCCGGTGAGAAATCATCAAAACTCAAGGTCAGTCGCCCGCCCCCGAGCGGGACGAAAGGATGGGCATTGGGCTGGCCAACGGGATGCAATTGGACCGTGTGCATGCTGCCAGCTGAGAGGTGCATGGGATAAGGGGCATCTTGGGCAAACACGTATGCGCACGAAACACAGAGGAGCGCCGTGCAGATGAAGGTCAAAAACATGCCACTGATGGACTTCTGAAGACGAAAGGTTGTACAGGTCAAGTTGTTGGAAAACATCCTTTGAGATTTTTGACTGAAATAGCTATCGCAACGCTCTCGAGAGCTAACTTTGCGCCCCGAAAAGTAAACCTTCGTCAGTGATGACCCGCACTATACGAATCAAAAAAGGAGCTGATATCCGGCTGAAAGGCCGTCCATCAACTCAGGTTGAACAAGCATCATCCGCTCCACTGTGCGCTGTACAGCCGCCCAACTACCAGGGCATTGTTCCCAAACTTGAAGTGAAAGAAGGCGCCGCGGTGAAAGCCGGCTCGACGCTGTTTCACAGCAAAGAACATCCAGAAGTCAAGTTCCTATCGCCAGTGAGCGGAACTGTAAAGCAAGTCGTTCGCGGCGAAAAGCGCCGCATTCTTGCCGCAGTGGTGGAGGCTGATGGCAAAAACGAACAGCACGCGTTCGCCTCCATGGACCCGGCGGAAACCGACCGCGAAGCGTTGGTGGCGGCCGTAGCTGAGCGCGGATTCTTTGCCTTCATCGAACAGCGTCCGTTTGCGACCGTTGCGAATCCAACGGATGTGCCACGGAGCGTCCACGTCAGTGGATTTGACAGCGCGCCGCTCGCAGCGGACATGGAGGTGGCACTAGCAGGACGAGAGGCAGCATTCCAAACGGGCATCCATGCATTACGCGTGCTTGCCGGTGGTTCGAACGTTCAATTGGGCATGAAGGCGGGTCAAACCTTCTTTAACGCAATCGAAGGGGTTGACACCTACACGTTTGAAGGTCCACACCCCACAGGCAATGCCGGTGTACAAATCCACCACACACGTCCAATCAATAAAGGCGAAGTGGTGTGGACCATGCACGCGGAAGATGTGGCGAATTTGGGGGAGACGCTAACTTCAGGTACGTACTGCACCACGCGCGTTGTCGCGGTTGCCGGATCGGAATGCGATGCACCGCGTCACCTGCAAACAACACTGGGTTGCGCCATTTCTACACTGGTGGGCACTGTGAACGAAGAAGAGGTGCGCATCGTTTCGGGGAACCCGCTTACGGGTGATCGCACCGCCAACGATGGATTCCTCGGTGGAATGCATCACCAGGTGTGCCTGTTGCCAGAAGGCAACAAACCGAAATTCTTGCTGGCCGATGGTTGGTTGGGACTTGGTTTTGACAAGTTTTCCCTGTCGAAGAGCTACCCTACGTGGCTGATGCCCAAGTCGAAGGAATTTGCGATGGATACATGCAACAACGGCGAAGAGCGGGCCTTTGTGGTTACCGGTCAATACGAGCCGGTGTTCCCGTTTGATATTTATCCGGTGCAACTGCTTAAGAGCATCATCGCCAATGACATCGATGCCATGGAGAAACTCGGCATCTACGAGGTGGCCCCGGAAGATTTTGCGCTTTGTGAATATGCATGCACATCGAAAATCGCGGTGCAATCGATTGTTCGCAACGGTCTGGACATGCTGAAGAAAGAATTGGGATAAGATGAAAGCATTACACAACTTATTGGATTCGGTTCGCCCACATTTTGAAGAGGGCGGCAAGCTGAGCAAGTTTTGGGTGGTTTACGATTCGTTGGAAACGTTTGCCTTCACCCCAGGACACGCGACCAAAAACGGCGTGCACATCCGCGACGGAGTGGATTTGAAGCGCACGATGTTCATGGTGATTGTGGCGTTGATTCCCGCCTTGTTGTTCGGCACATGGAACCAAGGGCACCAGTATTTGTTGTCCATCGGCGAAATCACCCCGAACGACCCCTTGATGACTGCGCTGTGGGATAAGCTTTTCATCGGAGCGGTGAAGGTCTTGCCCCTGGTGGTCGTGAGTTACGGCGTTGGCTTGGGCATTGAGTTCCTCTTCGCTGGGATGCGTGGACATAGCATCAACGAGGGCTACCTGGTGTCGGGAATGCTCATCCCGTTGATCATGCCGGTCGATTGTCCGCTTTGGATGGTGGCATTGGCGGTAGCCTTTGCGGTCATCATTGCGAAGGAAGTGTTCGGCGGTACGGGCATGAACATCCTCAATGTCGCGTTGACGGCTCGAGCGTTTTTGTTCTTCGCTTATCCGAAACAACTCTCTGGTGAAATCTGGATTCACAACGTCAAGGCTTCTGCAGATGCCGGGTTGCTCGCGGACGGATACACCGGTGCGACAGCCCTGGGTCATTTGGCCTCTACTGTGGGCAAGGGATTGGACGAGCCTGCTGTGACGAGCGTGATGTCCATGTTCGGAGCCGATGGCATGTTCAGCCTTTCGAACTCATTCTTGGGCTTGATTCCCGGTTCCATTGGTGAGACCTCAGCGCTCGCCATTCTCATCGGTGCTGCCCTGTTGATTTGGATGGGCATCGGAAGCTGGAAAATCATGTCGTCGTTCTTGGCCGGTGGCCTCGTGATGGGATTCTTATTCAACCTGTTGGGCTTGAACGCCTACATGACACTTCCCGCCATCCACCAAGTGGTGATGGGTGGGTTCATGTTCGGCATGGTCTTCATGGCGACGGACCCTGTCAGCGCTGCCCAGACGGAGCGCGGCAAATGGATTTACGGATTCTTCGGAGGCTTTTTGAGCATCATGATTCGCGTCTTCAATCCGGCCTACCCGGAGGGCGTGATGATGGCCATTCTGTTCATGAATGTGATGGCCCCGTTGATCGACCACTACGTCATTGAAGCCAACGTCGGCAAGCGCGAAAAGCGTGCGCTTGCGGCCCAAGGCGCAACTGCATAACCCACGTAATCATGGCTATCAATAAAAACAGCACCGGTTACACCTTCCTCTTTTCCATCGCCATGGTTGTGGTGGTAGGCACGGCGCTCGCGTTTACTGCGTTGTCGCTGAAGGACCGACAAGACGCCAACGCGGCGGATAAGAAAATGATGGACATCCTCGGCGCCATCGGCGTTTCCGCGGACCGTACCAATGCCAATGCGCTATTTGCAGAATACGTTGTGGAGCGCGTCGCGATTGATTTGGACGGACGTCAAGTGTCTACCACATCAGCAGCGGTCGACCCGAAGGACAAAGCGGACCCGTTCAGCATTGATGTGAAAAAGGACTACCGAGCTTCGATCAAGTCTGCCGCAAAAGCAGCAGACGGTGATGAGGCCGCCCTGGCGGCAGCCTTGTCCGATAAGGACCTTGAATTCCCGTTGTTCCGATGCGTTACCGACGCGGGTCAGAACATCTACGTCATCCCCGTTGTGGGTTCCGGTCTGTGGGGCCCCATCTGGGGCTACGTCGCATTGGAAGAAGACATGACAACCATCTACGGTGCCAATTTTGACCACAAGACGGAGACTCCGGGCTTGGGCGCCGAAATCAAGGAGTCTTTCTTCACGGACAAGTTCAAAGGCAAAAAATTGGACATCGAAGGTTCAGCCTTGTTCAGCGTCTTGAAAGGGGGGGCACCCACCGACGAGAACAGCGTAGACGGCATCACCGGTGGAACCATTACTTCGAAAGGCGTTGATGAAATGATCAACCGCACCCTGAAGGTGTACCTCCGTTATTTTGAATCCCAAACCCGAGCGCAGCGATGAGTACTGAAACTGCAGCCGCAACGGCCAAGAAAGAGTCGTTGTTTTCAAAGAAGAACCGGAAGCTCCTGGTTGACCCGTTGGATGATTCCAACCCCATCACCGTGCAAGTATTGGGCATCTGCTCAGCTCTGGCCATCACGGTGCAATTGCAGCAGGCGGTCATCATGAGCTTGTCCGTGTTGTTCGTAATGATTGGTGGCAATGTCATCGTCTCCTTGCTTCGAAACATGATTCCGGACCGCATCCGGATCATCGTCCAGCTCGTTGTCGTGGCCTCTTTGGTGATCATTGTTGACCAAGTCCTGAAAGCGTTTCAGCCGGACATCTCGGAGAAGCTTTCTGTCTTCGTCGGTTTGATCATCACCAACTGCATCATTATGGGCCGCCTCGAGGCCTTCGCCTTGGGCAACAAGCCGGGACCGTCATTCTTGGACGCCATCGGCAATGCCATGGGCTATGCTTGGATTCTGCTCGCCGTTTCAATTGTACGTGAAGTCTTTGGAAGCGGAGCCATCTCATTGCCGGGCATGGGTCAAGTGAAATTCCTGCCGACCGAGTGGTTTATGAGTGAAGGTGGATTTTACGAGAACAACAACCTGATGATTCTGCCTCCGATGGCCTTGATCACCGTCGGCATCATCATTTGGATTCAACGCAGCCGTAACCAGGCCTTAATCGAAGAGAACTAATGGAATACCTCAGCATATTTGTGAAGGGCATCTTCATTGAAAACATGATTTTTGCCTACTTCCTGGGCATGTGCTCGTACCTCGCGGTGTCCAAGACCGTGAAAACTGCGAATGGCCTCGGGCTTGCCGTCATCTTCGTTTTGGGCATCACCGTCCCCATTAACTACCTGCTTGAGAATTATGTCCTCAAGGAGGGGGCGTTGGCTTGGATTGACCCGGAATATGCGTCCGTGGATTTGAGCTTCTTGAGTTTCATCATGTTCATTGCCGTCATCGCCTCCATGGTACAATTGGTGGAAATGATCGTCGAGAAATTCGCTCCTGCGCTCTACGGTGCATTGGGAATTTTCTTGCCACTGATCGCGGTGAATTGCTCCATTCTCGGGGGTGCCCTCTTCATGCAGGACCGCCAATACCCGAGCATCGGTGAAGCCACTGTATTCGGATTGGGCTCCGGTGTTGGTTGGTGGCTGGCAATCGTAGCCATTGCAGCCATTCGGGAGAAGATTCGCTACTCGCACGTTCCGGCTCCTTTGAAGGGCTTGGGCATTACGTTCATCATCACAGGACTCATGGGCATTGCTTTCATGAGCTTCATGGGCATTGAAATTTGATCGAGATGACTACGACCATTGTATTGACCATTGTATTCTTCCTGACCGTCATTCTTTTGTTGGTTGGGTTGTTGTTGTTTGCCAAGGCAAAGTTGTCTCCCAGTGGGAAGGTATCCATCCTCATCAACGGAGAGCAGACGTTGGAGGTTGACGGAGGCAGCACCTTGCTCACCACGTTGGGCAACAACGGTGTTTTTCTTCCTTCAGCGTGCGGCGGCGGCGGGACCTGTGTCCAGTGCCGATGCCAAGTAAGTGAAGGCGGGGGGTCCATTTTGCCGACAGAGGAACCGCACTTTTCCCGCAAAGAAATCGCTGACAACTGGCGCTTGGGATGCCAAGTGAAGGTCAAAGAGGACATGGAAATCCAGGTCCCTGAAGAAGTGTTCGGCATCAAGAAGTGGGAGTGCGAGGTGGTTTCGAATTACAACGTGGCCTCGTTCATCAAGGAGTTCGTCGTTCGTTTGCCTGAAGGTGAAACGTTGGACTTCGAGGCCGGTGGTTATATCCAAGTGGATGTGCCTGAAACCGTAGTTGACTACAAGGACATCGACATCGCGGCCCACCCGGAGCACCACAAGGACCCGAATACCTTCCAAAGCGAATGGGATAAGTTCGGTTTGTGGGATTTGAAGATGACCAATGAAGAACCCATTGTTCGTGCCTACTCGATGGCCAATCACCCGGCAGAGGGCAACATCGTGATGTTGAATATCCGAATCGCGACCCCGCCATGGGACCGAGCGCGCAATGCGTGGATGCAGGTCAATCCCGGAATCTGTTCGTCCTACGTATTCGCACAGAAGCCAGGGGACAAGGTGACCATCTCTGGACCGTATGGTGAATTCTTCATCAAGGAAACGGAATCGGAAATGGTCTACATCGGCGGCGGAGCAGGTATGGCTCCCATGCGCTCGCACCTGTTCCACTTATTCCACACCTTGAAGACGGACCGCAAGGTCACCTTCTGGTACGGTGGACGCTCGAAGCGCGAGCTGTTCTACTTGGACGATTTCAACAAAATCGCAGCTGAGTTCCCAAATTTCGATTTCCACGTGGTGCTTTCCGAGCCTGCCGAGGAAGACGATTGGAAGGTGAAGAAGGACGTGAACGACGAGGGCGACGGTTTCCTCGGTTTCGTACACAATGCGGTCATTGAACACCAATTGGCGCACCACGATGCACCTGAGGACATTGAGTTCTACTTCTGTGGGCCACCGCTGATGAACCAAGCGGTTCTGAAGATGTGCGACGATTGGGGTGTTCCACCGGAAAACGTAAGCTTCGATGATTTTGGAGGCTAATTCCAATCTCAAAATAAACCAACACCCTGTGGCTTCTGTGCTACGGGGTGTTGGCGTTTTAGGCCTAATTGCCTTGTTGTTCTCGGCGTGTGGCACCCCTCCGCCAACGGTAACGGATACAGTGCACACGGGCGAAACCCAGGGCACGACCTATATGGTCAAATACCACGGGGCAGATTCTATCCCGCAGGCAGCTATAGATTCAGTGCTCGAAGCCGTTGACGTCGAATTCAATCTGTGGCGCCCGGCGTCGCGCATTAACGCTATCAATGCCTTCGATCGTTCGGATTCCCTGTTTCAATTTGTCGATAGCACCGGATTGTGGTCGTCCATCTGGGCCCAGACGCTTGACTTGCATGCGGCTTCTCAGGGGGCTTTTGACCCGACGGTCCAACCATTGGTTGAATTGTGGGGGTTCGGTCTGTCCAAGCGCTCTGAAGTCACGAATGAGGACGTACAGGTGCTCATGCCGCACGTGGGGTTGTCATTTGAACGCATTGACTTGAACGAAGTCACGGAGGCGAAGCAATACCGGTTTACAACGGTACGCAAGCGGGACCCGGAGACCCGAATTGATTTCAATGGCATTGCCCAGGGGATGACGGTGGATTTACTCGCTGAATTGCTGCAATCCCGAGGTGCGTCGAATTTCATGTTGGAAGTCGGGGGAGAGGTTCGGTGCGGAGGGAAGCGTTCCGACGGGAATCCGTGGCGCATAGCCATTGATCGGCCCGTTGAATCCGAAGACGGATTGGACCAACGCGAACCCCAAGCAATTGTCGGCATCACCGATGCGGCCATTTGCACCAGTGGGAATTACCGGAAGTTCTACGAAGAGGATGGCGTCAAGCGTTCGCATACCATCAGCCCATTCAATGGCTATCCGGTGCAGCACGGTCTGCTCAGCGCCACGGTGCACGCGGTCAATGCCAGTACCGCAGATGCGCTCGCCACGGCGTGCATGGTCTGGGGGCCTGAAGAGGGACAGCGCTTCATTGAAACGTACCGAGCGGCCAACCCGTTTGAGCGCGTTGAGGCCTACTTTATCAGCGATGGAGGGACAGGAGAGTGGGAGGCCTGGCAATCAGCGGGCTGGGAAGGCCTGGTGATTCAATAAATCGAGCAGAGCCCGTCAAGCGGCTTCTTCAGCCCTGCACTGCTCCTCTGGACGGGCTCCACAGAGGGAGCACGCTTCTCCGTCTTTGTTGAGAAGCGGGTTCTGGCTGGCACAAGTTCCTGCAAATTGCCCGTCCTTTTTGACGAGGATTTTGATGGCAATCCCTGCAAACCCGATGGCGAGCAGTGCAATAGCGAGGAGAACAACTTTCCATTCCATACGCCAAAATTAGGGGGTTCTGAGCGGTTCACCGACAGGTAAAATCAAGAATCTGCGGGAATTTGCGTAAATTATAGGTGCTTAACCAACGGCATGAAACGCGCATTCGTTCACATTTTGGCAGGGGGTGCAGCCCTTTCGTCGTCCCTGGCGTCAGCTCAATTGGGGCCGTGCAACTGTCCGCCTGTAGCCGACCGTCCCATTGTCGAAGTGGGCGATGCCGACGGTATGGGCACTGGAACGGTGACGTGGTCGTGCGATTCGCTTTACGTATTGACTGAGACGGTCTTTGTCAACCCCGGGGATGCGTTGACCATTTTTCCGGGGACCGTCATCCAAGGGAGGACGGGAATTGTCAGCGATACCTTGACCTATACGTTGCCCAACGGGAACCCTTCGCCGCGCCAGGATTACATCTTTAGCCAAGAAGCGGGAAGCCTTGTTGTCAGTGCTGGCGCGACGATTGTCGCGGATGGAACTTCCAATTGCCCCATCGTTTTCACGTATGAGGGCGATCCCATGGATGGAAGTTCAGGTTACGATGTGCGTGGAATGTGGGGCGGGTTGATTGTGTGTGGGGACGGGGCATTGAACACGTTTGATGGCAACGATGAAGCCGAAGGAGTGGTGGACCCGACGGGCCAAAATCGCCACGTGTACGGAGGAGACGGAACGCTGTATCCGTCTTCGGGTGTGTTGCGCTACCTCAGCCTGCGGCATGCGTCCACGTCGATGGGCATCAGCCAGTTTGAAAACGGATTGGAGACCAACGCGTTAACGTTGTGTGGTGTGGGCCCTGAAACCACCGTGGAATACATCGAAGCGGTGGCCAGCGGTGATGACGGTGTGCAGATCTTCGGTGGGCTCGTCAATGTGCGGTACCTCGGGCTGGCATTCAACCAGGAAGACGGATTGGAATACGACCAGGGTTGGCAGGGCAACGGGCAATTCATTTTCTCCATCACCGATGAACTTAACGGCGCCGGTGAACACGGAGGCGATTACGAAGGCGACGATTATGAAGAATTCGACGTCGACATGACCTTCATGCCGTATTCGAACCCGATGCTGCACAACCAAACCTACATCGGCAAGGGCACAGCCACAGCCATTCGCATGCACAACGGAGCCGGGGTACGCATGTACAACAGCCTTTTTGCCCATTACGGTTTGGGCATTGACTTCGAGGATGAGGACCCATGTGATGCATGGGAGTTGTTCCTTTTCGGCGAGACACAAATTCACAACAACCGATTCTGGGCCATTGGCGATTCATCGGGCATCGCCGAAATGATTTTGTACAACGAGGGGTTTGTCTTCAATGGCCAGGAGGAGATTGAGGCCCATTTCATCGACAACAACAACTACGCGTCCGATCCGCAATTCGATGCGGAATTTGCCTCCGAAGCTGGGCACATCACCGATGCCATCAATTTATCGCCGGTTGCAGGCGCTGATTTCACGGTTGCTGAAACATACCTGCCCTCGGACCCATGGTTTATCCCAGTAGATTACATCGGGGCATTCAACTCGGATGGCTCCAATTGGTTGACGTGCTGGACGTACATGGAACAGCTGGGCCTTTTTGGAGAATGGGTCGATCCTGAAGTGGGCGTTACGGGGTGCACCTACGATTTCGCGTGCAATTACAATCCGAATGCAACGGTTGACGACGGTTCCTGTGAGGTAACAACGTGTGCTGGATGCACCTGGCCCGAGGCTGAAAATTACGACCCGAACGCACTATGGGACGACGGTTCCTGTCAATTGCCGACATCGGTTTCATGCCCCGAAGACATCAACCAGGACGGTCAGGTGAACACAGGCGATCTCCTGATGTTTCTGGGTGCATTCGGCACCATTTGTCTCTAATCAGCGGGATGCATGAGACCTGTATCGTATGCCGATGAACGGGTAATCGGCCCTAATACGAAAGGAACGCAATCCCATTTCGATGGCCCAAGAAGGGCGAACAGCATAGGCCAAAATGGTTTGGAAAGGCAGGCGGCCGAGGGCTTCGTCCGGTCGGGTCCATACCCACCCTTGGAGCAGCATCAACTGCGCATGCCCAAAATGGAGGTTGACGCCGGCGAGGCTTGAAAGTTGAAGCTTTTGCGGCATGGACAGCGGCGTTTCGCTGAATTGCCGCAGGCTTTGGTTGTGTGCGAGGTCGACGGCTAGCACCCACGAGTGGGTCGCCGTTGCTTTGCGTTGTGCATATGCACCAACACTCACCGTGGGATGGAGCACGCCACCGGGCAGATTGATGTCGCGTGCACCGATGCGACCTGCGCAGGCCCAATGCCAGCCCTCGGTGGTGTCCATCCAAGCGGCGGGCGTGCGTTCGGGAAATCGGTGCGGCGTCTTCCATCCTGCGCGAACACGGAGGTGCACGTTATTGATGCCCAAGTTTGGTAGGGCCAGTGCGCCATTCGAAAAATGGGTGAATCCCGCGCCCACAGCCACCCAGCTTTGCTCACGCTGAACCACCTGAACCGTGGTGCCAAGGTGAATACCTGCGTTCAGTCGGCTGCCAATGGCGATGGACAAAGGCCGTTCGATAGGGTCGTAAGGGGAGGTGGACCACCCCAGGCCCGATCCCAGCTCGATATGCCAACGCCGCCGAACGGGCAATTCCACCAACCACATGGCGCTCGCCATGTCCCCCAATTCTTCACTTCCTCCGTTCAGCCATCCAGCCTGAACGCCTTGCCAAACCGGACCGTGCTGTTGCCAGTTCTGCCGCCAACCGGTGGTGTGCCAGTTACCAATGCGGCAAGTCATCTCGCGGGAATGGCCGGTCACCAAAGCGAGCATCTCGCTTCTGTGGGGCAGCGCGTACCCCAAGCTCGTCCCCACGCTCCACGTCGTTTGTTGGGCGCTAAGGGGCAAGGCGACGGATAGGCTGAGCCAAAAGCCCATTTGGTGCATATGGATTCGAAGGGAGGCCATTGTCGTCCGAATTTAGCAAGGCATACCTTTGTAACATGCACAGGACCGAAGAGAAATTGGCCGCCTTTGAACGGCTATTGAAAATCATGGGGGATTTGCGGGAACAATGCCCGTGGGACCGCAAACAGACGTTTGAAACACTCCGGCATTTGACCATCGAAGAGACCTATGAATTGTCTGAAGCAATCATGGATGCTGACATGGATGAGATCCGAAAGGAAACGGGAGACTTGCTGCTGCACATGGTTTTTTATGCCCAAATCGCCAGTGAGACGCCTCGCAATCAAGGAGGCTGGGACATTGCGGACAGCTTGAATGGCATTTGCGATAAGTTAGTCGACCGGCACCCGCACATATACGGAGATGTTGAGGCCAACGACGAGGAAACGGTGAAGGCCAACTGGGAGCAATTGAAGCTCAAGGAAGGGAAAAAATCCGTACTGGAAGGCGTGCCAAAAGGGCTGCCGAGCTTGGTCAAAGCCTACCGCATTCAGGACAAGGTTCGGGGCGTTGGTTTTGATTGGGAGCACGCTGGTCAAGTCTGGGACAAGGTGCAGGAGGAACTCGCGGAATTTCAAGCCGAGGTGGACGTCGACCCCGACCGCGCTGCGGATGAGTTTGGCGATGTGTTGTTTGCCCTCGTGAATTATGCGCGCTTCAAGGACATTAACCCTGACGAGGCGTTGGAGCGCACCAACCGACGATTTCAAGCCCGCTTTCAGCACATGGAATCCGCGATTCAAGCTGATGTGGAACAAGGAGGCAAAACCATGGCAGAGATGTCCCTGACGGAATTGGATGCTTACTGGGATCGCGCAAAAACGGCGATGTCTTCCACTCCCCTTGAATGATGCGATCGACCGCCTCCATTGGACGCTGTTTGGGCCTGTTGAGCCTGGTGTTAATCGGGTTTGGAGGCTGCGACCGGCCCGATGCTCCGGCGTGCCTGATGCGGGCAGGAGATTGGACCGAAATCGTTGAGGAATACGCCGCAGCGCCCCGTGGGTTGAAGCTGCATGACCACATGCATGTTGTCCTCGAAACATGGGACTCTAACGCCACTGAATTGGTATGGCGTGGTCCCGAAAACGTCCTCGCACATCGGTGGTCGCGTTGGGAAGGCGATGTACTCGAATTGGGCCATGAGGACCGCTGCCAATGGATGCGTGACCTCGGCACCATTGTGGAGTTGACCATACGGACTCCGGTCATCGCTGAAATCGCTTTGCATGGGCAAGGTCGGTTGGATGCGTCTTGGTCGGATTCAACGGCGGCAGTTGCCATCGATACGTATGCCTACGCCGGTTTCATTGAACTTGATGGTGAATTGGACAGTTTGACGATTCGCCTGCATTCCGGCGCGTGCATTGCTCGGGCTAAAGGTACCGTCCAAACGCTGGCGCTATATGCTTCGGGCTTGTCGGGGGTGAATGCGGAAGCGGTGCTCGCCGAACGCGCATTCATCAATCAATCTGCGCACCCTCCATTTCGGTTCCAAGCAACGCAATACGCGTATGTCGCATTGAACAGCCATGGCAATGTGGTAGGGCGGCTTCCAGAACCGTTGGAATACCAGGTGATCCGCAATGGGAGTGGAGATTTGATCTGGGAGGATTGAACATGTCCATTTCTGTCGGGGTTGATGTAAATTGTTGACCTATTCTTTACCATGGCTCAGAACCTTTTTCGCATGGCTGCTTTGGGTGTCCTCATTGGGACCTGCGCAGTTTCTTTTTCCCTGGCACAGCAGACCCTGCAGGATGTGCCAACGCAAGTCAATGAAAGCAAATTCAAGCAACTCGGCCAAGCGTTGCCGACTCCCAATGTCTACCGCACAGCGAGCGGAGCGCCAGGGCATGAATACTGGCAACAGCAAGTCGACTACAACATCCAGGTGACCTTGGACGATGAGAACCAGCGCATCGATGGAGAAGAGCGCATTCTGTACAAGAACAACAGCCCTGATGAACTGCGCTACCTGTGGCTGCAGCTGGATCAGAATGTCCGTGCCTTGGACAGCGACAGCTACAAAATCCGCGAATCCCGCATCAACGAACGCAGCAGTTTCGGAAGTATTCAGGGCTTCGAACCTTCCTTTGACGGAGGGTTCAAAATCCAATACGTATGGGACGAAACCGGTAGACCGTTGAAGTACACCATCAACAAAACGATGATGCGCATCGACTTGCCTGCTCCGTTGAAGCCAGGAGGCACGTTCGTGTTTGATGTGGCGTGGTGGTACAACATCAACGACCGCATGCAAGACGGTGGACGCAGTGGTTACGAGTACTTTGAACAGGAGGGCAATTACCTGTACACCATCGCTCAGTTTTACCCGCGTTTGGTGGTGTACATGGACAACGAGGGGTGGCAAAACAAGCAGTTCTTAGGTTCAGGTGAATTCACCTTGAACTTCGGAGATTACCACGTCGAAATCACCGTTCCGGCTGATCACGTAGTGGCTTCGACCGGCGTTTTAAAGAACGAAAAATCCGTGTTGACGCCGACGCAGCGAAAGCGTTTGCAACAGGCGCGCAAAACGTACGACCAGCCCGTGATGATTGTCAACGAGGACGAGGCGCGAACCGCTGAACAGGGCAAGAAATCAGGAACCAAAACGTGGATTTTTGATGCGGAGAATGTCCGGGATTTCGGGTGGGCGTCCAGCCGAAAATTCATCTGGGATGCCATGGCGGTCAAGGTGGGAAATAAGTCGCCGTTGGCCATGAGTTTCTACCCCAAAGAGGGCAACCCGCTGTGGGAGCAGTACTCTACGAAAGCCGTTGTGCAAACCCTGAAGACGTATTCGAAATTCACCATCGATTACCCGTACCCGGTGGCCATATCGGTTCACACCAAGTGGATCGGAATGGAGTACCCAATGATTTGTTTCAATGGTGGCCGTCCTGAACCGGATGGCACCTATACGGAGCGAACCAAAATTGGAATGATATCGGTGATCATCCACGAGGTTGGACACAATTTCTTCCCCATGATCATCAACTCGGATGAGCGCCAGTGGACGTGGATGGACGAGGGGTTGAATACGTTTGTGCAGTACCTGACTGAAAAAGAGTTTGACCGTGATTACCCCTCCCGGCGCGGTGCAGCTCGGGACATTCGCAATTACATGGGCGGCGACAAATCGCGCATCAGCCCCATCATGACCAACTCGGAATCGATCTACCAGTTCGGTAACAACGCCTACGGCAAACCCGCAACCGCGTTGAACATCTTGCGCGAGACCATCATGGGCCGTGAGCTGTTCGATTATGCCTTCAAGGAGTACTCCCGTCGCTGGGCCTTCAAGCACCCATCGCCTGCGGATTTTTTCCGCACCATGGAAGATGCTTCTGGTGTGGATTTGGATTGGTTTTGGCGTGGTTGGTTTTATTCCACCGACTACGTTGACATCGCGCTTGATGAGGTCAAATGGTACCAGATTGA
>DJYV01000160.1 GCA_002448555.1 Flavobacteriales bacterium UBA6969 | reverse complement strand
GCTTGACAGCCGATCGCCGTTGGATCTCGCTTGGAATCCAGTGGTCCATTCGCGCATCGCCTTTTACGCCAGCAAGCGCAAAAAGCATCTTGGTACCATGCTCGGTCGCGCTCCGGGCTACTTTCCCCTTTTTGAAGAAACCCTCGATCGCCACGGTCTGCCCTTGGAACTGAAGTACCTCGCGGTGGTGGAGTCTGGCCTGAATCCGATGGCCCGCTCCCATGCCGGTGCCCGCGGCCTGTGGCAGTTCATGTACGCCACGGCTAAGTACCAAGGCCTGCGCATCGACTCATACATCGATGAGCGGCGGGACCCGGTTCGGAGCACAGAGGCAGCCTGCAAATACCTGAGCCGATTGTACTCCTTGTATGACGATTGGTACCTCGCCTTGGCTGCATACAACGCGGGTCCCGGCAATGTGAACCGCGCGATTCGACGCAGTGGGGGCAAACGAAATTTTTGGGAGATTCGCTTTTTCCTGCCGCGCGAAACCCGCAACTATGTCCCTGCCTTTATGGCGGTTGCCTACCTCATGGAGTTCCCTGCCGAACACAACATTTTCCCTCGCGATGTGGCGCCACCTTTTGCGTTTCTGGACACCGTGATGGTGGATAAGGTCATGCGCTTTGACCAAATCGCGCCGCTGTTGGACCTTGATGAGCCGACGCTCGCCCGCTTGAACCCCATGTACCGAATGGACATTGTGCCAGCTACAAAAGAACACTGGCCACTCGTGTTGCCTCAGATAGAGATCCCGGCGTTTTTGGCCTTCGAAGACAGCATGCGGCTCATCGAACCCGAACGAACGCCGGAAATCGTCTTTGTTCCGGAGCCGGTGACCTACCGCGTAAAAAGCGGCGACGTACTGGGAAAGATTGCTGACCGTTATGGAGTAAGCATCCGGCAACTCAGAGAATGGAACGACTTATCTGGTTCCATGATCCGAATCGGGCAAAAGCTGATCATCCATGCAGACCCCAGCAAGCTTTAAAACAGTCGTTCTCGCCCTTTCCATTGCGCTCGCGTCATGCGGCAGCCAAGAGGGTGCGCGTTCGGCCCTGACCGGGAAAGTCGGCGCGGCAGGTGAAATTGTGGTTGTGTGCGATGAAGCCGTGTGGAGCGGAACACCGGGCGACACCTTGCGGGCGATTTTTGACCAGCCTTTTCCCGTGTTACCGCAGTACGAACCATGGTTTGACCTAGTGCACCTTGAGCCAGAGTCCTTTGACCGGTTTTGGAAGCCGCACCGCAACATCATTGTTTTGGAGCTGGCGGATCGCGTCGATACCCAGACCCCAGAAGTCAAGATTTTCAAGGAAAAATACGCCCGCGAACAGCTGTACGTGGTTGGCAAAGCCCGCGATGCGGCAGGCCTGGCAACGGCCTTTGACGCACGCGGATCGGAACTGCTGAGTGCGTTCCACCGGATTGAGGTGGATCGCTACGCGGGGTTGATTGGCTTGAATGAAAATGAGGTGATCAGCGACGAACTCGGCCAACGGGCAGGGCTGCAACTCACCGTTCCTCGAGATGCCCGGTGGGCCAAGAAGTCGGCGGACTTCCTGTGGATAGATCGTCAATTGACCCGTATGAAAGGCGGGGACAACCACGACGTGCAACAGGGGTTTTTTGTGTACCGTGAGCCGTACACAAGCGACGAGCAGTTTTCGATGCAGGCCCGGTTGAGCAAGCGAAACGAAGTGCTCAAGGCCCATGTGCCCGGTCCAACGCCCCGCTCGTTCATGACGACCGAGATGCGGTACACCCCGTCGTACGAGGAAGTGGTGTTCAATGGCGGTTTTGCCTCCGAATTGCGCGGGCTCTGGCGCATCGAAGGCGACTACATGGGCGGGCCGTTTTACAGCCTCACCGCCTACGATGAGCGCAGCGGAGAATTGGTGACGGTGGAGGGCTATGCCTACGCCCCCTTCTTCGACAAACGTGAATACATGCGCGAAGTCGAGGCCATCGTGCGCTCCCTCGTCTGGTACGAAGCCCCAACACCCGCACCGACGCCATGAGGAATGCCGGGTTGTGGTTGGTGGTGTTGTCGTGGGCGGCTGTTGGCTGCGCACCGAAAACCACCCCTACGCAATGGGAGTTTGATTCCAGCATTCGCGCACTGACTGTGGCGCCGAATGGTGACGTTTGGTGGGCTGGTTCGGCGGGGCTTGTTGGACACCATTCAGACGAAACTTGGACTGTTGATACGCTGCTTAGTCCAGGCGGGGACACACCAGCCTTCCGTTCCATCGCGGTGACCGCTGAGGCCGCTTTCGTTTTGAGCATCGCCTCGCCGGCGCTTCTCTACCGCAAACCGCACACCGATGATACCTGGAGCGTAGTATACACCAACACGGACTCCCTGGCCTTTTTTGACAGCATGCACTTCTGGGACAACCGGGAGGGCATTGCCATGGGCGACCCGCTGGGCGGATGCTTGAGCGTCATCATTACCCGGGACGGCGGGGCGACTTGGTCGGCAGTGTCGTGTGAGGACTTGCCAACGGCAGAGGAAGCCGCATTTGCCGCCTCCAACGGGAACATCGTGTTGCTCGGAGATGAGGTGTGGATTGCCTCAGGGGGCGTGGCTTCACGGATTTTTCGCTCGTCGGACCGCGGCCGAACTTGGGAAGTGGTGGAGACGCCCATTGTGCAGGGAGGAGCGATGACGGGAATGTTCAGTGTGGCCCGTTGCGATGAGGCAAACGGAATGGGATGGGGCGGAAATTGGGAAGCGATGGACGACAATGCGGCCAACAAAATCGCCACAGCCGATGGCGGCGAGACCTGGGAATTGCTGACGCCGGGTGGCGGTCCGGGTTACCGATCGTGCGTGCAGTACGTACCGCACTCCGACTGCCAATCCATTTGGGCCGTGGGCATTCCAGGAATCAGCCGCTCAAGCGACGGCGGCTCAACTTGGACGACGACGGCCGACAGCAATTTCTACACGGTACGCTTCACCCCGGATGGCCGAACAGCCTGGCTTGCCGGGCGGGGGAAGGTCGCCTGCCGCCCGGTTCAGCCCTGATTACTTTACGATGACGATCTGGCCTTGTTGGTTGTTGATACCGATGACGTACGAACCGGCGCTCCATGAGGAAGCATCGAATTGCCATTGGGTTGTGCCCGCTGGAGGGCGCACCGATGACGTCAATTGGCCGGCGGCGTTCCACACGTTCAACCGGTGGATTTCGGCGTTGCTGCGTACGGTGAGTTGATCGACAACGGGATTCGGCCAAACGTTGGCGAGTGCTTCGACGGGCTCAGACTCGAGCCCGACAGAGACGTCCCCTTTGGCAAAGGCATATTGCCCTTTCTTCAAGTCCAACACCCGGAAGAGGCCAGCGCCGTTGGCAAGCGATCCGGGCTGCCATTCGTAGGATTCACATTCCTGCCAAGGCTCGCTGGAATCGGGACGCCAGGCGAGAAAACCATTGGCCTCCGTGCCGCCGTAGAGCTCATAATCCAACGCGTCGGCATCGTTACCATAGTACTGCAACCGCGCATCGAGGTGCGTGCCTTCGGGCCAAATGCCGTCGACGACCCAAAAGTGGGTGGTGCTCAGTTCTTCGACGTACGGCTCGACAGGTCCTTGGTCGGGCGCCGCCCAATGGTGCTCCACACGCACCAGCGCGGAGTCCCCTTCCGACATCGCATCGCATCCCACCCGCATTTGCACCCAGGGCAGGTTTTGGATGCCCTCGGTATCGTCGATGATGTACATGAAGTCCATGCGGCCTTGGTTCAGGCGCCCGTTTGGATTGAGCGCGATGAGCGCCGGTTGGTCGATACCGGGGTGGTCAATCACGATTTCATCGTATTGGCCACTGGCGACGATTTCGGTGTCGTACCGGTTCCAATTGGCGTCCCAAACGGCCACATCCAAAGGCTCCGACATGTGGTAGTTGTCGCAGGCGCGGAGTTTTTGCTGCAAGTGCAACGTGGACTGCTGCGCGCCAGCCGTTACGGCGGAATCCAGCACCCAAGTTGAGAACCCCGGCTGCAGCACCTGGGCTTCAAACCACGGCGTCATGTCCACACCGGTGACTTCCTCCAAGGTTGCCTCGAATTGGGCAGCGTCCATATAGCTGTCGTACAACTCGGCCAATACAGATTGCATCCCCGATCGGAACAGCTCATCGCCGAGGTAGGCCCGCAGGTTGTGCACGATGGATGCGCCTTTGTAGTAGGTGTGGCGCCCGTAGATTTCCTCGTCGGGCATGGGCGAAAGCGGGTGGAATCCGTTGTCTTGGATGTGGCATTCTTCCAACACGAACAACTGGTTGTCCTTGACCACATCAATGAAAGCTTCTTCGCCGTCCTTCCATTCCACAAACAGGTGGGAGCTGTATTCTGCCGGCCCCTCCTTGAGCCACATGTGGTTGTGGATGCGCGGCGCAACGATATCGCCCCACCAATGGTGTCCGAGTTCATGGCTGAACAGGTCGCCGTTGGCCACCAGCCCTTCGCCCACCATGAATTGCGGGTAGGCGATGTTGGTGGGAATTTCGAGGGCGCCGTCGGTGGTCAAGACGTACCCGACGCGTTCCCAAGCGTACGGCCCCCACCAGTATTCCAAGGCGTCGATGGCAAAGCCCAACTCCTGGAATTTGGTGACCATGGGCCCAATGTGTTCGGGCTTGCCAGTGAGGCGTACGGGCACGTCCCCGTACGCTCCTGTGTGCACGTAATTCGAGTCCACGTAAGGCGCCACTGCGATGGCGGATTGGTGGGTTGTGATGGGGTGGGTCAGCTCAAAGCTGCGCTGAATGGTGTCGCCAGCCAACAACTCTTCACCGATGAGATGGCCTTGGCAATGGGCTGTGCGCCCGCCGGCACTGGTGACGTGGTAGGTGTAGGTGGCGCGCTCGACGAAGTTGTCAAAACACGGATACCATACCTTGCCAAAGTTGGGCGGGATGGTGGTCAAGCCGATGCCCAAGTTGTAGATGTAGTCGCTCACGAAATAAAACCCGCCCCAGTAGGGGTCCTGGTAGGGAGAGCCTTGGTACCAAACATCGATGGCATAGACCTGCTCGGTGGTCCAGCCGCCATCCGGTGCATCGACGTGCACCTCCGATTCTCCCTGATCAAAAGCGACTGCGACCCCATCAATGTGGATGCTGTCCACGGTCAATTCCACCAGGTCAAACCATAAGTCTGTGGCTGCTGCATCCATCACCTCCAGCTCAATGGCTGCGTGGGCGTCGAGGAGCTGGTAACTGTAATCGGTCACGTCCAACGTCAATTCATAGGTGTGCACATCGAACGAATCGCTACGAGCGATGGAGGGTTCCATGTCGTAGTTCATCATCCACCGAGGCGCCGGAGTCGGTTCGACATCTCGGCGCTCATCAGCCTGGTGGCGGTAGTGGTGACACTGCACCGGGTTGAACACGCGCGGCGTGCGCAAAGGCCGTTGATCGGCGGATTCTTGAGACTGAGCGGGGAAGGCAAACAGGAGGGCCAAGGCGGCCGCCCCAACAATTCGCATAAGATGTGGGTGCTGCATGTGGCCAATTTACATCAACCGCCTACTTTCGTTGCATGAACAACACATCCATTGCCCCCGGAAAATTCGTCGAAATGAGCTACATCCTGCGGGAAGCCAAAGGTGATTCAGAGGAGTTGGAAATTTGCCCTGCGGACGAACCCTTTGGATTCATGGTGGGGGAGGAACAGGTGCTACCGGCGTTTGAAGCGGCTTTGATCGGCCTGAAGCCGGGCGACTCGTTTGATTTCAAGCTATCGGTCGAAGAGGCGTACGGCGAGGAGGACGAGGAGGCCTATGTGGAAGTGCCTAAATCCGCCTTCATCGTGGACGGTGAATTGGACGAAAGCGTATTGGAAGTCGGTGAGGTGGTGCCCATGCAAACGGAAGATGGCGATGAAGTCATCGGCGTGGTGGTGGAGGTGCGACTGAACTCGGTCGTGGTGGACTTCAACCACCCTTTTGCCGGGTTGGAACTGCATTTTGTCGGAGAGGTGTTGCGGGTTCTGGACGCGCCTCCAGCCCGTTGATTGGCAAAAAGATTCGGCGGTACCTTTGACCCATGCAACGCACGGAAATTGAGTCTTTGGGTGAGGTCGGATTGATTCGCCGATTGACGGAACAAACGGTGCTCCGCCAGCCTTCCTCCTTACTAGGCATTGGCGACGACGCAGCGGTCATCAACCCGGAAGGCAAACGCGTGGTGGTTTCTACGGATATGCTTGTCGAAGGAGTTCATTTTGACCTTTCGTACGCCCCCCTCAAGCACCTTGGCTACAAAGCGGTCGCGGTAAACCTTTCGGACATCTGCGCAATGAACGCGTTGCCTACGCAGGTGACGGTATCCATTGCGGTGAGCAGTCGCTTTTCGGTTGAAGCGCTAGATGAGCTCTACACCGGCGTGCACAAAGCGTGCGCGGTTTACGGAGTGGATCTCGTTGGTGGCGACACCTCATCGTCTACGTCCGGATTGATGATCACGGTCACGGCCTTGGGATTGGTGGACGGTGATCAAGCGGTTTCGCGCTCGGGAGCCAAGGCTGGCGATTTGTTGGTGGTGACGGGTGACCTGGGCGGCGCGTACATGGGCCTGCAGGTACTGGAACGCGAGAAGGTCGTTTTCCAATCCGCCCCTACGGCCCAACCGGACCTCAGCGGCCACGAAGGCATCCTCGAACGCCAACTGAAGCCCGAGGCGCGCACCGACGTCATCCGCGAATTGGCCGAGCTCGGCCTCAAGCCGACGTCGATGATTGATATTTCCGACGGGCTCGCATCGGAAGTCTTCCACCTGTGTGCCTCCTCTGGAGTGGGCGTCAAACTCTACGAGGACAAGCTGCCCATTGATCCTCACACTTACAAGACCGCCCGTGACTTCAACCTCGACCCCACGCTCTGCATGCTCAGCGGCGGCGAGGATTACGAACTGCTGTTTACGATTTCGCAAGACGATTACGACAAGGTGCGCAACCACCCCAAATTGTCTGTGATCGGTCACATGCTGGAAGACATCGAGGAGAAGACCTTGGTCACCAAAAACGGCCTCGAAACGTCACTCAAGGCCCAGGGTTGGGACGGCATTCAAAAGTCAAACGAAGGAGGGGAGTCGTAAGCGATGTGTGGAATCGCAGGCGTATACGGCATCAGTGATCGGTCGCGATTCCCAGAGGCCTGCGGCGCTGTAGGACGCATGGTAGAAGCCATTGCGCACAGAGGACCAGACGCGTCCGGGGTGTGGATGGAAGAGGATGAGGTGGTGCTGGGCCATCGACGCCTGAGCATCATCGATACCCGGGAGGCTTCCAACCAACCATTCATCGACAACGCAACGGGCGATGTGATTGTTTTCAATGGAGAGGTGTACAATTACCGGGAATTACGCGCCCAACTCAGCGGGGAATACGCGTTTCAAACGGACAGCGACACTGAGGTTATGTTAGCGGCGATGCAAGTCTGGGGCCGGGCGGCGCTGACCGAATTCAACGGGATGTTTGCGTTTGCATATTGGAACCAAGCGCGCCGAGAATTGACGTTGGCACGCGACCGAATGGGCATCAAGCCGCTGTACTACGCACACGCCGACAACATGGTGGTGTTTTCGAGTGAGGTGCGCAGCTTGCTGGCATCGGATTGGGTTGAGCGCCAACACGATCCGGTGGGATTGGCCGATTACCTGCGCTACCAGACTGTGCATGCGCCTCGCACCATGGTGAAAGGGGTGAGTTTGTTGCCGGCTGGCCATTGGATGCAGTTGCAGGGCGAAGAAACCGAAACAGGTCGCTGGTGGGACCCCGCCGCGTCGGCGACGCCATCGGGGCGCTCGCGGAGGGAGGAGTTGGCGCGCATTCATGAGGCCCTTTCTCGGTCCGTGGAATTGCGGTTGCGTTCGGATGTGCCATTGGGCGCCTTTTTATCCGGCGGGATTGATTCGAGCGCCGTCGTCGGCTTGATGAAACAAGCGACTGAGCAGCGCATCTCGACGTTCAGCGTGACGTTCAACGAAGGAGAATTTGATGAAAGCCCATACTCTCGCTTGGTAGCTGAACGATTTGACACCGACCACCACGAAATCCGCTTGACTCCCGATGCGTTTCTCGAGGATGTCCCCTCGGCGTTGGAAGCCATGGACCACCCGAGCGGCGACGGACCCAACACGTATGTGGTGAGCAAAGCGACCAAGGCCGCCGGAATCACCGTCGCCTTGAGCGGGTTGGGGGGCGATGAACTGTTTGCGGGTTACCCGGTATTTCAGCGAACGAAAGCGTTGTGGGACCAACGCTGGTTGGGCTCTTGGCCGAAAGGCCTCCGCAAGCTTGCTGGTAGGGCGTACGCCGCATACAAAAAGGACATCACGGCCTACAAGAAAGCCGAGGCGCTCGCCGGGGATTACTTTGATCTGCTGCACACGTATCCTTTGTCGCGTCAGGTTTTCCTTGAACGGGACATCCGCCGGTTGGCGCCGGGACTAGCGGACCACCCGAATGCGGTGTACAACCACTTGCTAGAAGAGTTGGGCCCCAAGAGCCGTGGTGAGAAGCTCCCCATGCTGGGCCAGGTCAGCATCGCGGAAATGGGCACGTACATGCAGCACACCTTGCTTCGCGATACGGATCAGATGTCCATGGCCCACGCCTTGGAGGTGCGTGTGCCGTTCCTTGACCACAATGTGGTAGCGGCGGCCTTGTCGGTATCAGACGAGGACAAGTGGCCACATTCGCCTAAGCAACTGCTCACGGATGCGCTGCCAGATTTGCTCCCGCGCGAAGTGGTCGATCGCCCGAAAATGGGGTTCACCTTACCGTGGGAAGTTTGGATGCGAACTGCGCTGAAACCCATGTGTGAGGAAGGGCTGGAGGTGTTGTCAGAACTGGGGGCTTTTGCCGAACAAGAGGTGCAATCCATTTGGAATGCCTTCATACAAGGAAGCCCACGCTGGTCGTTTTCGCGGGTGTGGTCGTTGGTGGTGCTTGGGCATTGGATGAAACAAAATCGAATTGTCTGACGTGAAAAAGCGCGTGCTGATAGCGGTCGATTGGTTTCCACCGGCATTCAAGGCTGGCGGTCCGATTCGAAGCGCCTACAACTTGGCGGCCTTTCTTTCTCAAACGCATGAGGTTTGGGTGGTAACAGGCAACCGCGATTTGGACGAAGAGCAACCCCTTGACGTTCGAACCAATCAATGGTGTACGGTCGAAACGAGCACCGCCGCGATCCAGGTTCGTTACACATCAGGCATTGATAAGGGCCAGTGGCAGGATATCCTGGATGAGGTAAAGCCGGAGGTCCTTCACTTGAATAGCTTGTTTTCGAGAGGCTTTACCTTGTTGCCATTGCGCGTTCTTCGGCAACGGCCCAATGTGCGCTTGGTTATGGCGCCGCGGGGCATGCTGGGTGAAGCAGCGCTTTCCATCAAACCCCTGAAAAAGCGGCTGTTTCTGGCTTTGGCCCGGGGCATGGGATGGATGAATCGCGTCCGATGGCACGCCTCCTCTGATCAAGAAGCCACGGAGATCCGACAGGCCTTTCCCCGCGCACAAACCGCAGTCGCACAAAACCTTCCCTCACCACAGCCCGCCGAAATCGCCTCACGCCCAGACGACAGTTGGAACATCGCTGTCATCGGCCGCATTCACCGGGTGAAAAACCTGCATTTCGGCTTGAAGGCGGTCCTCGGCGCGAAAGCGTCTCGCCCCGTCACGGTTAATTTTATCGGTCCGGTGGAGGATGCGGCTTACCAAACCGAGCTTGAGCACTTGGCTGCCAAAGACCCGGCGGTCGGAGTGGTATTTCACGGGGGCATGCCGCCTTCGGAATTGGGGCCTCATTTTCAAGCCGCGCACTACCTGCTCTCCCCGACGACCCAAGAAAACTTCGGTCACTCGATCGTGGAAGCCTGGGCCCATGGGTGCCCGGTGCTTATTAGCGATCGGACTCCGTGGCGAGGCCTCGAGGCGCACAAGGTTGGGTGGGATTGGCCGTTGGATGAGGCAGCCTGGAATGCCGGTTTGAATGCGGCGTTGGCGTTGAGCCAAGAAGAATGGGAAGCCATGTCGCATGCGGCCCGGGCATATTTTTCGGATCGCGTTCAAAGCGCCGAAGCAGAACGGGCTAACTTGGCCTTATTCGAGCTATGAACCGCATCAAGGAACTTTTTGGAATCGAATACCCCATCATTCAAGCGGGGATGATTTGGTGCAGCGGCTGGGAACTCGCAAGCGCGGTTTCGAACGCCAGCGGCCTCGGAATCATCGGCGCGGGTTCGATGTACTCCGAAGTGCTGCGCGATCAAATCCAGAAATGCAAAGCGGCAACGGACCGGCCCTTCGCAGTCAACGTCCCGTTGCTCTACCCGTCGATTGAAGAGCACATGGCCACGATTGTGGAATTGGGCGTGCCGATTGTTTTCACCAGTGCGGGCAACCCCAGAACCTGGACCGAACACTTGAAATCGCACGGCATCCTAGTGGTGCACGTAGTCAGCAGTGTGAAGTTTGCTCTGAAAGCGCAAGCGGCAGGCGTCGACGCGGTGGTGGCCGAAGGTTTTGAGGCAGGAGGCCACAACGGGAGGGAGGAGACCACAACACTCTGCTTGGTGCCTTCTGTGGCGGATGCGCTCGAAGTGCCGGTGATTGCGGCCGGTGGCATCGGGGATGCACGGGCCATCGTAGCGGCCTTCGCATTGGGTGCAGAGGGCGTTCAAATTGGCAGTCGGTTTGTGGCTACGCCGGAGTCTTCCGCACACCAAGCATTCAAGGATGAGGTAGTGGCAGCGGGTGAAGGGGCGACTCGGCTGAGCCTGAAGGCGCTGACGCCGGTGCGCTTGCTCGATAACGCGTTTGCCCGAGCGGTGGTGGAAGCGGAAAACGCGGGTCAATCTCCAGACGAATTGAAAGCTTTGTTGGGCCGTGGCCGGGCCAAAAAGGGCATGTTCGAGGGCGACCTCGACAACGGCGAGCTAGAAATTGGCCAAGTGAGCAGCCTCATCCAAACGGTCAAGCCGGCGGCAGAAGTCGTGACGGAATTGGTTGAGGGCTACGCGGCCCTGACCCGAGGCATGGAAGACCCCCGGTTTCGTTGGGCATGATTGTGTTTTTTGACGGGGCCTGCGGGCTGTGTGATCGAGCCGTGCGCTGGCTGTGGAACCATACTGATGCGGATGTACGTTTTGCTCCGCTCCAAGGGGAGACGGCCAAGGAACGCGTTCCTGAAAAATTCCGCACGCCACCGTTGAGCACCTTGGTGGTGTGGGAAGACGGTCGCGTCTTGGTGGAGTCTGACGGCCTGGCAGCAATCGCCTATCGCATGCCTGGGCTGCCTGGGCGCATGGCGCGTGCACTCACGCGGCCCTTTGCAAGGCCGTTGTTGAACTTGGGCTACCGGCTCATTGCCCGCAATCGCCATCGCTGGTTTGGCACCACCTGCCAATTGGTTCCGGACCCTGATCGCTTACTTCCCTGAAGCTTCTGCGAAATGGGCCTGAATGGCCTTGGCGACCTTCAGGTTGACGACTTCTAAAAGTGCCTTTTCATCCGCTTTACGAATGCCGTCAACCGTCTTGAAATGGGCCAATAACTCGTGCCGGGTCTTGGGCCCGACGCCCTTGATGTCGTCCAGTTCCGAGTGAAGCGCGGCCTTGCTTCTGCGTTTGCGGTGATGCTCTAAGGAGAACCGGTGGGCCTCGTTGCGCAGGTGCTGAATGAGCTTCAACGTCGAAGAACGCTTGTCCAAGTATAGCGGGTGCTGGTCGCCGGGGTAGTAGATCTCCTCGAGGCGCTTGGCGATGCCGATGATGGCGATTTTACCCCGCAACCCCAATCCTTCGAGGGCTTCCAGCGCATGCGAGAGCTGCCCTTTTCCACCGTCGATGACAATGAGCTGGGGCAGGGGTTCGCCCTCGGTGAGCAATCGGTGGTAGCGGCGGTGCACGACTTCCGTCATGGAGGCAAAGTCATCGGGACCGTCTACGGTGCGGATGTTGAATTTGCGGTAGTCCGATTTGGCGGGCTTGCCGTTTTTGAAAACCACACACGCCGAAGTGGGGTTTGTGCCTTGGATGTTCGAGTTGTCGAAGCACTCGATGTGCACCGGCAATTCGGTGAGCCGCAGGTCTTCCTTGGCGGTTTCCAACAATCGTTGGGTCGCAGCCTCGGGGTGGGTTTGCTCCATTTGCTTTTGCCGGTCGCGCATGAAAAACCGCGCGTTGCGTTCCGACATTTCCACCAACCGCAATTTGTCCCCGCGCTGCGGCACATGCAGATGGACCCCCTCGAGAGGCAAATCAATTTCGAATGGGGTGTAGATCGTGTTGGCGTCGCTGCCAAACTTGTCGCGCATCTGCACGATAGCGGCTTCAAGGATTTCCTTGGTGTCTTCGCCGAGTTTGCGCCGCACTTCTGAGGTGTGGCCTTTGGTGATGGTGCCGTTTTGGATCTTCAGGAAGTTGACGTAGGCGCACCGCGCGTCTTGCACGATGGAGTATACCTCGACTTCCGTGATGCCGGTGTGGACGATGGTGTTTTTGGCCTGGTACTTTTTGACTGCAGCCAACTTGCGCTTGTACTGCTCGGCTTCCTCAAATTGAAACGCTTCAGCGGCTTCAGCCATCTGGCCTTGCAGGGTGCGCACCACTTCGCCCAAGTGTCCGCGTAGCACGTGGCGGATGGCGGCGATGCTCTCCATGTAGGCTTCCTCTGTTTGCTTACCTACGCAGGGTCCTTTGCAATTTCCAATGTGGTATTCCAAGCACACCCGGAACTTTCCATTGGCGATGTTCTCCTCGGTCAACGCGAGGGCACAGGAACGGATGGGGTAGAGTTTGCGGCACAGGTCGAGTACCGTATGCATCACCTTCACACTGGGAAATGGTCCGAAGTATTCGCTGCCGTCGCGGATGAGTTGACGGGTGGCGAAAATGCGGGGGAACCGTTCCTTTTTGATGACAATGAAAGGATAGGTCTTGTCGTCCTTGAGCTGGATGTTGTAGAATGGCTTGTGCTCTTTGATGAGGCTGTTCTCGAGTAGCAGTGCATCGGCCTCGGATGGCGCGATGAGCCACTGGATGTCGTGGATCTTGGAAACGAGTAGCCGGGTTTTGCCGTTGTCGTGGTGCTTGGTGAAGTAGCTCGAGACGCGCTTCTTCAGGTTTTTGGCCTTGCCCACGTAGAGAAGACGGCGGTCCACATCGAAGTATTGGTAGACGCCAGGCTGCTCGGGAAGGCGCGCCAATGTCCGTTCGATGTGTTCGGATTTTGCCATGGTTGCTGCGAAGTTCGGGCGGATTCTCCAACTACCTTCGAAGCATGGTATTTGTTACGGGCGCAACGGGTTTGGTCGGCCGGTATTTGGTGGATGAATTGCTCCGAAACGGGGAGCAAGTGCGCGCCCTTTGCCGTCCACAATCCGACCGCCAAGCGGTTCACGCCTTCCTCGCCAAAGCGGGCACCGATGATGCCCACCTCGAGTGGTTGGAGGGCAGCTTGCACGATGGATTGTTCCTGGAAGAAGCCATGGAAGGATGCCAGCGGGTGTTTCATTGTGCAGCGATGGTGTCCTTCCACCCAAAGGACGCCGAAACCATGATGCGCATCAACCGCGATGCAACGGGTTTGTTGGTCAATGCTATGCTTCACACCGGCGTGGAGGAATTGGTGCATGTGAGTAGCGTTGCAGCGTTGGGCCGCAAGCCTGGCGAACCTGTTCACGAGGATGTGCCGTTCGAGGACGGTCGTGATGTAAGTCACTACGCCCGCTCCAAATTTGCCGCCGAGCTCGAGGCTTGGCGGGGCCAAGAAGAGGGCTTACGCGTATTGGCTGTGAATCCGGTCATCGTGTTGGGCGAGGGGGACTTCTCCCGCAGTTCGTCCATGCTTTTTACCCTGGTCCACCGCGGGCTCAGCTGGTACCCCATAGGCACGAACGGGTTTGTAGCGGCTCGGGATGTGGCTCGGGCCTGCACGGTGTTATCGGACCAAGGGTGCTGGGGAGAACGGTTCGTTCTGTGTGCGGAAAACGCCTCGTACAGGCAGCTCATGGTGTGGATGGCGAATGCGCTGGGCGCGACCCCGCCACACCGGGCCTTGAAGGCGTGGATGATGGGAACGGCCTGGCGATTGAGTGCGCTTTGGGAGGCGTTGACGGGTCGGCGTGCCCCCATTTCCAAGGAGTCGGTCGAGAACACCAACAAGGACCACCACTACGCCACCGACAAGCTTGAGCGTACCCTCAAGGCAAAAGGGGTGGACTGGACGTACGAGCCCATCCAAACCACCATTGAAACTACTGCTCCCGCCGTCTTGACTGCATTGGGTCCAGTGAAGAAGTAGGGGCTACCGAGTCGTTTTCCGCTTCGGTGAGTTGGCGCTCCAATTCTGTAAGATTTTCGGCCACTTCCTCCAGTAAGGCATCCATTTCAATGGGCCGCTGGTACCACCAGGTGTAGGTGGTTTTGAACCGCTCTTCGTCGATGCCCCAACGGTCGTACAGTTCGGCGTAATGAGAGAGGGCGCGTTCCTGCCCATCGTCGTTTCGGAACAAGCGCTGCTTCAACGCTCCTTCAATCAAGTGGACTTCGGTCAAAACCTGAACAAACGTGTCGCGAGCGATGACGCCTTCCGGAGCGGGCGGCCCGTCGAAGGTGACGCCGGTTCCGCACCCCGCAAGGAGTAGGATCGCCATACCCGTTGTGCCGAACCGTTTCATCGGTTGAAGGCGAGGCGTTCGCCGGCGTGGTTGCCGTGTTCGGTGAGGATGCGCTCGCCATTGTACACTTGAACACCGTTGACCCAAGTGCCGCGGATGCGCGATTTAAAGGCACTACCCTCAAACGGCGACCAACCGCATTTGTACAGGATGTTGGACTTGGTCACTTTCCAAGGGTCATTGGGGTCGACCAGCACGAGGTCGGCTTTGTGCCCGGCGCGGATGTACCCGCGGTCGGTGATATCAAACAAGTCAGCTACCCGGTGCGCCATCAAATTGACGACTTCTTCCACAGGCAGAACTCCTTGATGCACCATCTCAAGCATGGCTGGCAAGGCGTGCTGAACGAGTGGCCCGCCGGAAGGTGCTTGGAAGTACGAGCCGGATTTTTCTTCTTCAGTGTGTGGGGCGTGGTCCGTGGCGACGACGTCGATGCGCCCATTCAGGATGCCGGCGCGGATGGCTTCGCGATCCTCCGCTGTTTTGACGGCGGGGTTCCACTTGATGTGGGTCCCTTTCGAGGCGTAGTCGGCATCGGTGAACCAGAGGTGGTGGATGCAGGCTTCAGCCGTGATGCGCTTCTCGGTGGATGGGATGTCGTTGCGGAACAGCCCGACCTCTTTGGCCGTTGAGATGTGCAAAATGTGCAGGCGCGTGTTGGACTTTTCGGCCAATTCCACCGCCATGGAAGACGAGCGGTAACACGCTTCGGCGCTGCGGATGAGCGGGTGCTGGTCGATGGGTACACACTCTCCGTAACGCTCGCGCGCGGCCGCGGAGTTGCGCCGGATGGTGGCTTCGTCTTCGCAATGGGTAGCGACGAGGGTGGGGCTTTCCTTGAATACGGCTTCCAGCACGGCGCGGTTGTCGACGAGCATGTTTCCGGTGGACGAGCCCATGAAGACCTTGACACCGCAAACCCGGCGTGGATCGGTCTTGAGCACTTCATCGAGGTTGTCGTTGGACGCCCCCATGAAGAAGGAGTAGTTCACGGCGCTGACCTCAGCGGCGCGTTCGTATTTGTCTTCGAGGAGTTGCTGCTTCAATGCTTGCGGTACCGTGTTCGGCATCTCCATGAATGAGGTGATGCCGCCGGCTGCTGCTGCAGCGGATTCGGTAGCGATTTCTCCTTTTTGGGTCAACCCGGGTTCCCGGAAGTGGACTTGATCGTCGATGGCGCCTGGCATCAGCCAAAGCCCTTGGGCATCAACCTGGATGGCCTCGGATGCTTCGGGGTGCTGGTCGCAGGCTACGCCCACGGCGCCGATGGTGCCGTCACGTGCAATGAGCACGTCGCCGACCTCGACTTTTCCTTCGTTGACAATGGATGCGCGAATGAAACGGGTCGGCGTGGCGGTCATGGATCTAGTTTTTGTTGGCCGGGCGGATGGGGCGGAACCGCATTTGGAGCACGCCCAGGAAGGCTTCCTGGAAGATGTTCATGCTCATTTTGCTCGTACCCAACTCCCGATCGACAAAGGTAATGGGCACCTCGTCGATGCGAAAGCCCAGCCGGCGTGCATTGTATTTCATTTCGATTTGGAACGCATAACCGATGAAACGGATGCGGTCCAAGTCAATCGTGCGCAGAACCTCCGCGCGGTAGCACTTAAATCCAGCAGTGGAATCGCGGACTCCGAGCCACAGAACCGTATTTACATAAACAGAAGCGAAGTAGCTCATGAGGATGCGGCCAACGGGCCAGTTGCTCACTTTTCCGCCGCGGGTGTAACGCGAGCCTACAGCAACATCCGCCCCGTCGACACAGGCTTGGCGCAAGCGCGGAAGGTCTTGGGGGTTGTGTGAGAAGTCGCAATCCATTTCGTAGATCAATTCGTAGCCGTGTTCCAACGCCCATTTAAACCCGGCGATGTAGGCGGTACCCAGCCCCAATTTGCCCGAGCGTTCGAGCAAGTGAATGCGGTCCGCGTGCTCCGCTTGTTTCGCTTTGACCGACGCAGCGGTGCCGTCGGGAGACCCGTCGTCTACAATGAGGACGTGAAAGGTGGGGGTCAAACCGAGAACCGTATCGAGCATGCGCTCGATGTTTTCAATTTCATTGTAAGTGGGTATGATAACAATGCTTTCAGCCATGGTTAACAGCTCATTCGGAGCAGGTTGATTTCGGCGTCCGACAAATGCCGGAAACTGCCGCGTGGAACCTCTTTTTTGGTCAACGGCCCAAGCGTAACCCGGTCCACTTTGACC
>DJYV01000096.1 GCA_002448555.1 Flavobacteriales bacterium UBA6969 | reverse complement strand
GACATTACGCCCCTCAACCGCCGCGGCGAAGGGCTGGGCTACCTCGGTGTAGCTGGGAATGCGGGTATGGCCGGGGGACCCGCAATTGGCAGTTGGTTGACGGTTGAATACGGTTATAACGCCATGTTCATCGTTTCGACGCTTTTTGGTTTGATTGCCTTGGTCATGACGCTGAGGTTGCCGGAGACCTTGCCCCAAGGCCGACGCGTGAAGTGGTCCGACTTGCATGTTTGGAAGGGGGATGTCATGGACCTATCGTCGTGGCCGGCGGCATTGGGTTTGCTGCCCGTAGCGTTTGCCTTTGGTACGTTCTTGACCATTTCCCCAGACTTCGTGGGTTCGTTGGGGTACGTCTACAAAGGCTCCTTCAATACCATCATCGTTATCGCCTCCATTTCGATGCGCTTGATTGCAGGCCGTGCTTCGGACCGCCACGGTCGGGTACCGCTCATGCTCATTGGCGGAGCGTTGCTGGCAGTCGGGATGTTCGGATTGAGCGTGGCAGAGACCAAGGTGACGGCTGCTTTGTTTGGGGTGATTTACGGGATGTCCATTGGCATCAACATGCCGACCATCATGGCCTGGACGGCAGATCTGGCGCCTCCAGGAAGGGTCGCATTGGCCTTGGGCACCATGTTGATGTCACTCGAAGTGGGCATAGGCGTTGGCGCCGTGTTCTCGGGTTATCAATTCCAGGGAGACCTCTCAGCCATTTCATCGTTGTATGCCATCGCAGGTGGCCTCGGGTTGTTTGGTTTTGTGGTGCTCCTGATTTTCCGAAACCGCGTTCCGGACCCCCAAGGCGATGCCGTCCGTGCAGCGTGAGGGCAGGTTGTTGAAATGAACGGCAAAAGGTGGAAAAGTGCCGGACAGGTCCGTTGTAAAGGGCTCGTGCGTCCGCGTTATTTGTAGCATGGAAGATCTCATAGTCCAACTCGAAACCGCTCGTCAAGAGCGCGTGCAAACGCTGAAGGAATTCATGCGGTTGAAAAATGAATTGGCACGTGCACAACGCCGATGCGATGAGTTGCGCTCAGAAAATGGCAAATTGAAGGAAGCGCTGTTGGTTGCGGAGAACGAGGTGCAAAGCCTTCACTCTTACGCTGCGGAAATCGTGATGTAAGCGTCTTACAAAATGACTAGCAATGAAAAAGCGAGCCTTGAGCTCGCTTTTTTTATATCCGATTGTAAGGTTCGAATCAGAATTCCGCTCCGGAAACGGCAAAGGCGCGATCCACCTTTTTGAAGAGGCCTTGCAACACTTTGCCAGGACCAACTTCAATGGCTTCGGTCGCACCCAATTCAATCATCTTGTGCATGCTTTGCGTCCACCGCACCGGGGCGGTCAATTGAGCGATCAGGTTCTCGCGAATGACTTCCGGGTCGGTTTCTGGCGAGGCGTTGACGTTCTGAACCACCGGACAGCGCGGCGATTGGAATGGTGCGGTAGCAATAGCGGCGGCCAAACGCTCCCGGGCGGACTCCATCAGCGGCGAATGGAACGCTCCACCAACAGGCAGCATGAGTGCGCGTCGTGCACCGGCCACCGTGAGGGCAGCACAAGCCGCTTCAATCGCTGAAACTTCTCCAGAGATTACGAGCTGACCGGGGCAGTTGTAATTGGCCGCGACGACCACGCCTTCAGTGGAAGCGCAGACGTCTTCCACAACATTGTCCTCGAGACCGAGTACAGCTGCCATGGTGCTGGGTGTCTCGTCGCACGCTGCTTGCATGGCTTGAGCACGTTCTGAAACAAGCTTGAGGCCGTCTTCAAAGGAGAGGGCACCTGCAGCGACCAGGGCTGAGAATTCGCCCAAGCTGTGGCCAGCGACCAAATCGGGTTGAAAGGCATCTCCCAATGCTTCCACCAGCATCACCGAATGGATGAAAATGGCGGGCTGGGTCACCGAGGTTTGCTTGAGGTCTTCGGGGCTGCCATTGAACATGGTATCGGCGATGTCAAAGCCGAGGATTTCATTGGCCAATTCGAAACGCGCTTTCAAAGCGTCCGAATGATCGTACAGGTCTTTTCCCATTCCGGGGAATTGGGCGCCTTGGCCGGGGAATACATATGCTTTCATGGAATTGGTGTGAATGCGGCGCAAAAGTAAGCGCTCAAACTTGAATGGACAGCCCGACGGAAAGGACCTGTTTCAACTGAAGGCCCGGGCCGATGTTGGGAACGAGCACGCCTTCGATGACTTCTGGATTTTTGGTCAACTGGATGTCATCGTCGTAGATCAGCGTCGCAGAAATGGACGTGGAGAGCCACGGGTTGACCTTCAACAACAGGACGTGGTCGGAATACACATCAATGTTTTGCGGGTTGTCAAGGAAATTCGAAAACAAGTCGATCCGCACCGCATAGCTGATTTCTTCGCTGAAGTCCTTCTTAAAATTTAACTTCAGGTAGCCGCCCATCTCGTAGCGGCTGCGCTGCCCGGGTTCCACACCGAACGCCCCGGCGGCCGAAAGCGAATCATCGAGTACCCACGTGGATTTGATGGTGATGGGAGCCATGAACAACGCCAGTCCGCCTTTGGGGGTTTTGTAGTCCATGCCTCCTGCCAAGACTCCGTAACCGGGCGCGAGGAAGTTTGAATTCAAAATGTCGCGCACCGGGATGCCATTTTCCACCGCGTAACCCGGGGCGAATTGCGACCGGAAATGCGCCATAAACGTCACGAATCCCGACTCGGTGGTGCGGTACCCGAGCTTGGTGGACCATTCAATCCGGTCGTCCGTTTTGATGATGACCCGGTCCTCCGGCCGATGCAACAGTCCAAATGCGAGGTGCAGCTCGCTGTCCCAGCCGAACCGTCCCCGGTCGTAGTTCCAGTTTTGGTCAAACTTGGTGAGCAGGGAAATATTGCTCTGGCCGCCCGCAGCCCAGTTGCTCAATTGGACTTGGCTGAAATGGATGTTGAATTCGCCCTTGCTCACTTGGAGCAAGGTGTCGGTGGTCGGAGCCGCCGAACTGCGCAGCACCTGCTCCTCAGCAGCAGTGAGTTTTGGGGTGTCGGTTTGCCCCCAGACGAGGGTGGTCCATCCCAACAGGATTGCTATGATTCCAATGCCTTTTTGCTGCATTACTTGATTTCCATGGGTTCGAGGTGCACGACGGTGCCAGCGCCCTCAATTGCAACAAATATTTCTCCTTTCGAATTGCGTGCGATGTCCCGAACCCGACCGGCGCCTTCGAGCAAGCGCTCGCGGTCGACCACGCGGTTTTCCTTCAATTGAAGGCGTTCGAGGTATTCAAAACTCAGCGACCCCACGAGCAGGTTGTTCTGCCATGATGCTGGCCAGCTGTCGCCGTGCACCACGTCCATGCCACAGGCCCCGATGGAAGGGAGCCAATAATAGAGCGGTTGCTCCATGCCCACCATCGCGGTGTCCTTGGTGATGATGGTGCCGATGTAGTTGCGTCCAAACGTGATTTTTGGCCAACCGTAATTGTTACCGGGCTCCGGGATGTTGATCTCGTCGCCGCCTTTGGGCCCGTGTTCGTGGGTCCAGATGGTGCCGGTCTCCGGATGGCAGAACATGCCCTGCGGGTTGCGGTGCCCCCACGACCAGATGGACGGCACCGCGTCGGGCTGATTCACGAACGGGTTGTCTTTGGGAATGCTGCCGTCGGGGTTGAAGCGATGCACTTTGCCGGGCGACGTCGTCAGGGTCTGTGGGTGCACGTCCCGGCGGCCGCGTTCGCCGCACGTGAGGTACAATTTGCCATCTCCGCCGATCTCGACTCGGCTGCCGTAGTGGTGGTGGGTCTTTTCGTACGGCGTGGCCACAAACAACTCCTCCCACGCCTTGACGCGTTCGATTTCGGCTGACCATGGTGCACGGACCAGTGCCGTGGCCGATTGGCCGGCATCACCCGGTCGGTCCTTGCTGTAGGTCAAGTACAACCATTCTTCTTCCGCGTCGTTGTCCCGCCAGTGCATGACATCCAACAAACCGCCCTGGCCCTTCACGTGGATGTCATTCGGGAGCCCTTCGATGGCAATGAGCCGCCCCGCCTCCAGTTTCCACAGCCGCCCTTCCCGCTCGGTGATGAGCAAGGTGGTGTCGTTCACAAAATCCATGCCCCATGGTGTTTCGAGTTCGTCAACAATCGTGTTGACACGGAGGGTCAAATCGCTGCTCTCTATCAGCTCAGGCGAGGTGGGTTTGAACCCGCGCTTGGATGCGGCTTGCTCCATGATGAATGCCGCAATGGAATCGATTTCGCTCGCGGAGAGGGTCGACCCATAGGCGGGCATGCCCAGCAGCTCGTGGCCTTCTTCAATGACGCGGCGAACCGCATCGGCCGTGCTGCCCAATTTCCAATCGCGGTCAACGAAGTCCCGGCCCTCCGGCCCATGGCAACTGCTGCACCACTGCGAGTAGGCTTCGGGCGCCGGTGACTCAGACGGGGCAGAGTCGGTCCAACCCAATGAAGCGGCAACGATGCCGACCGGCAGCAGGAGAACAAGGGGATAGCGCATCAGGCAGGCTTTTCAGCAATGAATTGAATGATGTGAGCCGGACCCTGGTGGTAGGCCCCTTCGTCCAAGACCACCGAGGTCGTCTCGTTTTTGAAGATCTCCAGGTCGGCAAAATCAGCAGCCAGCATCGCAGGCGTGAAGAGCATGGCTTCATCCTTGGGGCCACCAGAGGGCAGGCCCAATTGGCGTGGTTCAAATCCCTCGAGGATGATGCGGCCACCTGGCCGCAACCAATTGATGGCTCGCTCGTGAAATGGCAATCGGAGGTGAGGGGGCATGTGGGCGTAAAACAAGCCTACAACGTCGTACCCATCCGCGTCACCCTCAAATTCAAACGCATCCGCGTGGTGGGTTCGCACCTCCACACCGGCTTCAGCGGCCCAGCGTTGGCAGGTCTTCATCGCTACGCTGCTGCCGTCAAAGGCATCAACGGTCCACCCGTTCCGCGCCGCCCAAACGGCATTTCTTCCTTCCCCCTCGCATGGCAACAGCAGCATGCTACCGGCAGGTGACGGAGCCGCGCGCCCGAGCTCCCGTACCCAAAACGGGTTGGGCTCCTTGCCGTACACCCCTTCTTGCTGGTATCGTTCATCCCAAAACCGGTGCATGGGACGAATTTCCGCAGAACCAAGAGGAATTTGGGGGAGGACTTTGTTAGTTTGCTACAAATCCATTGTTCATGACGCAATCTGTGTTGCCCATTGCTCCTGAAGTGGAGGTGATTGAGAAAACCTTCGCAGCGCTGAAGTCGCGTGCCCCACAGCAACGCGCCCTCTCTGCCAAGGAGCGCATTGCCCGTTTGGACGCGTTGTACAACGAAGTATGGAAGCGCCGCGATGATCTCAAAACCGCCATGTGGAACGAATTCCGGAAGCCGGGCGAGGAGGTGGACTTGACCGAGATTTTTGTGGTCAAAAGCGAGATCAAAGCGGTCAAGCGTGGGCTGCGCAAGTGGATGCGTCCCAAGCGCTTGCCGGGCGGGTTGGCACAGGTAGGCGGCGCCTCCTGGGTGCGCCCAGAGGCCAAAGGCGTGGCGTTGATCATTTCACCTTGGAACTACCCGATGCAATTGGTGCTCCGGCCATTGATCGCCGCGATTGCCGCGGGGTGCACAGCCATGGTCAAGCCCTCTGAGCTGACCGGGGAGACGGCACAACTGGTTGCGGAAATCGTCTCTGCGGTGTTCAACTCGGACGAGGTCGCTGTCGTGCAAGGCGGGGTAGAAACCGCCACGAATTTGCTCAAACTGCCGTTCAACCACATTTACTTCACCGGCTCACCTGCGGTGGGCAAAATCGTCATGAAGGCGGCGTCCCAGCACCCCTGCAGCGTCACATTGGAATTGGGCGGGAAGTCTCCAGTCATCGTCGATGACCTCAAGTCCATGCGTGATGTGGCCAAGAAGGTGGCGTGGGCCAAGCTCTCAAACGCCGGTCAAATCTGCGTGGCGCCCGATTATGTATTGGTGCCGGCGGACCGTGAGGCGGATTTTGTCGCCGCGATCAAAGGGGCGATGGTGGAGATGTACCCGGGTGAGGCTTCGGCCAACAAGGATTACCAACGCATTGTTGCGACGCACCATGCAGAGCGCATCTCGAAGTTGGTGGACGATGCCATTGCCCGAGGCGCCAAGTGCGTGATGGGTGGTGATGTGGATGTAAAAGGTTGCTATGTGGCGCCCACGGTTCTCACGAACATCGATCCAAATGCGGAGATTTTGGAGGAAGAAATCTTCGGCCCGGTCTTGCCCATCATTCCATACACCTCGTTCGACGAAGCCGTTCGGTTCGTCAACGACCGTCCGACGCCGCTTGCATTGTACGTATTCAGCAAGCGTAAGCGATTCGTGGAGTCGGTCTTGTCCCAAATTCAATCCGGTGGGGCCTCCATCAACAACTGCGTCATTCACGTATCGAGCAACCACCTGCCGTTTGGCGGTTTGGGCAACAGCGGCATCGGCTCCGGCCATGGTGAATACGGATTCACCGAGTTCACCCACCTCCGTGGTGTCTATGAACAGCGTTTTGACGGCGCCGGAGCCTTGCTCATGCCGCCATACGCTCCGTGGAAAACCAAACTGGTCGACCGGCTCTTGCGCTGGCTGTAATTGCAAATTCCGCTTTTTCTTTGCGGGCATGCTGAAACGCTTGCCCTATTTCATTGCGCTCCTGTTGCTCACCGCGGCTGCACCGCTCCACCTCACGGCTCAATCCTTCATTGAACACTTGGACCCGCCGTTTTGGTGGGTGGACATGCCCGTGGATACGGTGCAGATTATGGTCCACGGTGACCGCTTGGCGCAGTTGGCACCTGTGGTGGATTACCCGGGGGTGAACATCGCGCGCGTGGTGCACGGCGACGGCCCGAATTACGCGTTCATCTACTTGCACATCAGTCCAGACGCCCAGCCCGGCACCCTTGCCATTCAATGGCGGGATGCGACGAACCGCAAGGGCAAAACGGTGGGGCGGACAGGGTTTGAATTGAAGCCTCGTGAAGAACGCCCCATCCAAGGCTACACGGCGGCGGATGCCATTTGCCTGATTACGCCGGATCGCTTTGCCAATGGCAACCCTGCGAATGATGAGGTTGCAGGGATGAAGGAAGGACTCAACCGCGCCGACGACCACGGCCGCCATGGTGGGGATGTTGCCGGTATCCAGCAGCAATTGGATTACTTGAACAACATGGGCTTCACGGCCATTTGGCTCAATCCCATTTTGGAAAACGACCAGCCCCGATGGTCGTACCACGGCTACGCCACCACGGATTATTACCAGGTGGACCGCCGGTTTGGCGGCAATGAAGAATACAAAGCGCTCGTGGACGCGGCGCGCGCCAAAGGCATGAAGGTCATCATGGACATGATCATGAACCATTGCGGATCGGAGCATTGGTGGATGGAGGAGCTGCCCACGGCGGATTGGATCAACAACGGCGGCGTGTACACGCAGACGACCCACCGCCGGACGACGTTGCGCGACCCGTATGTGGCCCAGATCGATGTCCAAGGATTTTCCGACGGGTGGTTTGTGGAGGAAATGCCCGATTTGAACCAGCGGCAGCC
>DJYV01000130.1 GCA_002448555.1 Flavobacteriales bacterium UBA6969 | reverse complement strand
CAAAATTAGCGCCAGGTCAAGCTGTGCAGGCCCCTCCGACCATGCTGCTATTCACGTTCAATTGTGGATGGAGGCCCCGCTTTCTTCGCGGATCACCCCTCCTTGTTCATCGAAGAAACGCCACAGGCCGGTGGGGTTTCCGATGGAGTCGTATTGCCCGGCGATGAAAGGCTTCCCGTTGGGATGCCAGGTGAAGTAGCCTCCCACCTGCACGCCTGGATTGTATTGGTGTACCGACCACGGCTTGCCATCCGGATAAAACGCTTCCCATTTGCCGTGTTGCTGGCCGTCCGACCACCGGGAGACCTTCGACAAACGACCTTCCTCATCATACACTGCGATTTCGGTGGTATCCCCGGCCATCACGACCACCTCGCGCTTGATATTTCCATCGGGCCAGCGCTCTGTGAGGGTGCGTTCCTCAGGTGCTGAACAGGCTGCTAAGAGCGGCAGGAGAGCGAGGAGCCAACGTACAGTCATCGCTTGCGTTCCATGGTGAATTCTACGAGGTCGATCAGTGCTGATTTGGCCGCCGATTCCGGATAGGCATCCAAGAGCTCAAGTGCTTCCTGTGCGAGTTCGCGCATCTTGCCCCGAGCGTATTCCATGCCCGGGCCTTGGATGATGGCGTCCATGACTTCTTGGACGGCCGCGTTGTCGTTGTTGCGGTATTTGACCAATCGGATGAGCCGGCGCCGCTCCGATGAGGAGGCCACCTGAAGGGTATGGATGAGGGGCAAGGTCATCTTGCGTTCGCGGATGTCGCCGCCGGTCGGCTTGCCAATGCGTTCGCCCTCGCCCAAATCAAGCAGGTCATCCTTGATTTGAAAGGCCAGCCCCACCAGCTCACCAAACCTCCGCATCCGCTCCACATCTTCCGCATTTCCCTCGTTCATGGGCCGTACGGATGCCGCACCGCAGGCACAACACGCGGCGATCAAGGAGGCCGTTTTGCGTTGGATGATGTCGAAGTATACCTCCTCAGTGATGTCCAATCGGCGTGCCTTCTCGATTTGCAAAAGCTCCCCTTCGCTCATGAGGCGAACGGCTTCGGAGGTGATTTTCAAGAGGTCATAGGCTTCTCGGTCCACCGCCATCAGCAAGCCACGCGAGAGCAAATAATCCCCCACAAGCACCGCGATTTTTTTCTTCCACAGGGCCTGAATTGAGAAAAAGCCGCGGCGCAGGGGGCTTTCATCGACCACATCGTCGTGGACCAGGGTGGCGGTGTGCAGCAATTCAATCAGGGATGCTGCGATGTGGCTGCGCTCTCCGAGGTCTTGCTGTCCGCCCGCTACGGTCTGTGCCGACAAGAACACAAAGAGCGGCCGCATCTGCTTGCCCTTGCGTTTGATGATGTACCGCATGATTCGGTCCAACAGGGCTACATCGGTGCGCATGGCCGACTTGAAATGGCCTTGGAATTCGGCCAGTTCTTTTTCGACTGGAACTTGAATGCGCTGCATGCTACTCATGGTGCAAAGGTACGTCCCACCTTACCACACCGCGTGTACCTATCTTTGCTCAAAATCCCTCCCATGATTTACTCCATGACCGGTTACGGCAAGGCTTCAGCGCGCATCGGATCACGTCGGTACACGGCTGAATTGCGGTCGCTCAATGGCAAGCAACTGGACCTCAGCGTGCGCATGCCTTCGGCGTTTCGCGCCAAGGAAATGGAGTTGCGCAAGCAATTGGGAACGGCGGTTGGTCGCGGCAAATGCGACTTGAGCCTACAGTATGCGGTCGAGGGGGCGGAGCCTCGGGAATTGAACAAGCCGTTGATCGATGCGTACGTCTCCGAGTTGAGCCAGCTTGCCGCGGGCCAAGGTTTTCCGGAAAGGGACAATGCCCTGCTGGCCATGGCCATGCGGTTGCCGGACGTGATTCAACAGGCCAACGATGAAATCGACGAGGAGGAGTGGAAGGCCATTTCTGCACTGGTCAGTGAGGCGGTGGACCAATTCGTTCGCTTCCGTGCAGAGGAGGGTAAGTCGTTGGAGGCGGATTTCAAACAGCGGATCCGCAGCATTCAATCCTTGAAGGACGCCGTCGAGCCCTTGTTGCAGGCGCGCGTTCAGCGCATCCGCGAGCGCATACAGGCTAATTTCAATGAGCTGCAGGACAAAGGCCGATTGGACGAAAATCGGTTTGAGCAGGAGATGCTGTTCTACATGGAAAAGCTCGATGTCTCCGAGGAATTGGTGCGATTGACCGCCCATTGTGAACACTTTTCGGACGTCATGGGGCAGGATCCGGGGCAAGGCAAAAAGCTCGGGTTCATCGCCCAAGAAATCGGCCGTGAGATCAACACCCTCGGCAGCAAAGCCAACGATGCCGACATGCAGCGCATCGTGGTCCAGATGAAGGACGAACTCGAGAAAATCAAAGAACAGGTCCTCAATGCCCTCTGACACCCACGGAAAAGCGGTCATCTTCTCCGCACCTTCGGGAGCGGGCAAAACCACCATCGTGCGGCACCTGTTGGGGCACCCGGAACTCAACCTGGCCTTCAGCGTCAGCGCCACCACCCGGCCGCCTCGTGGTGCCGAACAGGACGGGGTGGACTATCATTTTTTGACCGTAGAGGCGTTCAAGGCGCGCATCGATGCTGGGGCGTTGTTGGAGTGGGAGGAAGTGTATCCCGGCAAATTTTACGGCACCTTGCACACCGAATTGGAACGCCTGTGGGCCGCGGGCAAAACGGTGGTATTCGATGTGGACGTGGTTGGCGGAGCCAATTTGCGTCGACTGCTCGGTGACAGCGCGTTGGCGGTGTTCATTCAGCCGCCCTCGTTGGAAGTGCTGCGCCATCGGTTGGAAAGCCGTGGAACGGACGCCCCGGAGCGGATCGAAGAACGGCTGACCAAGGCCCAATGGGAGTTGGAGCAGCACGTTCACTTCGACAAAGTCCTCATCAACGATGATTTGGCGGCCGCTCAGGCCCAAGCCTTGGAATGGTTGAAAGCGTACACTGGAAACCCCTTGAGTGCATGACGTTGGAAGGCAAAGGCAAAATCGGATTGTACTTCGGTACGTTCAACCCGGTTCACTTGGGGCATTTGGTCATCGCGAACCACATGGCGCATTACACCGATTTGGACGAAGTGTGGTTGGTGGTCACGCCGCACAACCCGCACAAAAGCCCCAGCGAACTCATGGGCCAGGCGCACCGGCTGCAGATGGTTCACCTCGCCGTCTCGGAGAACGAGAAGCTCAAGGGGAGTGATGTCGAATTCGATTTGCCTCAACCGAATTTCACTGCGGCGACGATGCGGCACCTGCGGGCGCAATACCCCGATGTGGAGTTCAGGATCATCATCGGGGAGGACAATTTTGTTCGCCTCCACACGTGGCAGGCCCATTGGGAATTGGTTGAGAAACACCGCATCTTGGTGTATCCGCGGCGCACGTCTGATGCCCCATCGCACGTGCCACCGCCCGAAAAGCCCGAAGACGCGGTGCCGCGCTCACACCCGAACATTCAGTGGTGTGACGCTCCGATGATCAGCATCTCATCCACGTACTTGCGGGATGCAATCAATGACACGAAGGATATTCGGTATTTGCTGCACGACAAGGTGCTGAACTACATCAGCAACAACCACCTGTACGAGTGATCAGGTGTTGTTGAAGTGGTTCATGGTGCGCTCGAGTCCAATCGAAGCGAACGACTGAACGGCTTTTTCGCAGCGCTCGAGACGCTCGGTGAGCGCATCGCTTTCTTCGGCAGTCCATTTGCCCAGCACGTGATCGACCTGCTGCCCTTTGTGGAAGTCGGCGCCAATGCCAAACCGCAAGCGCGGGTACTTGGACGTGCTGAGGATGGTTTCGATGTTGCCGAGGCCGTTGTGGCCTCCCCCACTTCCCTTGGCGCGCATGCGCAGCGTGCCGAACGGGAGCGCCAGGTCATCGGTGATGATGAGCACGCGGTCCAGCGGAATTTTTTCGGCGTCCATCCAGTACCGGACGGCCTTGCCGCTGAGGTTCATGAACGTGGAGGGCTTGAGCAGCACGAGGGTCCTACCCTTAAAACGGACGGTGGACACCTCGCCGTGCCGGGCGACCTCAAACGAGGCCTCCCCGTTTCGAGCGATGGTGTCCACCACCTTGAACCCGATGTTGTGTCGGGTGTCCTCATATTCACTTCCTGGATTGCCCAGGCCAACGATGAGGAACTTCATCCGTTTTGGGTTGAGTTTCGGCTAGCGAAACGCAATTATTCAGCTGCTGGAGCGTCGCCGCCTTCGCCGCCTTCGCCGCCTTCAGCTGGTGCTTCAGCTGTATCACCACCTTCGTCGCCTTCTTCACCGCTTTCAGCAGACATGGCCGCACGCGTACGCTTGACAGCGACGAGCAAGGTTGAATCGTTCAATAGAACGGTGCAGTTCGGAACTTCGATGTCGCCAACGCGCTTGTTGTCTCCAATTTCGAGCGGCGTAACATCGATGACAATGTCTTCGGGCAAATCATCTGCCAACCCGCGCACGGGTACGCGACGGAACAGCATTTGCATGCGACCACCGCCAATCACACCCGCAGCTGTACCGGTGGTGCGCAAAGGCAATTCCACGCGCACGGGCTTGCCTGGGATGATTTGGAGCAAGTCCAAGTGAACGATGCGGTCGGTCACCGGGTGGAATTGAATCTCCTGGATGACACAATCGAAGGTCGCTCCATCCAACTCCAAAGAGATGCGGAAGACGTCCGGATTAACAACGAGCTTGGAGATGTCCAGCTCTTTTACAGAAAAGTGCTTCTGCTCACCGCCTCCATACAGCACACCGGGAACCCGGTTGTCCTTGCGGAGCTGGTTGGCATCTTTCTTTCCTACGCTCCCACGCAAGGAGCCGCTCAATGATGCAGTTTTCATGGTTAATGAATTAGTAAAGTATCGCTGATGGAACGATTTTCCACCAGACAGGTTAAAGTCTCAGCAAACATGTCATGGACCGGAAGGACCTTGATCTTGTCTGTGTTTTTCTCTTTGTTCAATGGGATGCTGTCCGTCACGACAAACTCCGTCAGGACAGAATCCGCGATGCGCTCGTAGGCCGGCCCGCTCAACACCGCGTGTGTGCAAAGGGCGCGAACTGACTTGGCACCGTGCTCCATCATGAGAGCGGCCGCCTTGGTCAACGTACCTGCGGTGTCGCACATGTCATCGACGATGACCACGTCCTTGCCGCTGACATCACCGATGACGGTCATGTGCTCAATTTTATTGGCCACCTTGCGCTGCTTATAGCAAATCGCCATGTCCACCCCGAGGTGCTTGGCGTATGAGTTCGCACGCTTCGTTCCCCCTGTATCCGGCGTAGCGATGCAAAGGTTTTCGCGGTCCAGGGTTTCGAGGTAGGGAAGGAACAAGGTGCTTGCATACAGGTGATCTACGGGAATCTCGAAGAATCCTTGAATCTGATCCGCGTGCAGGTCCATGGTGACCAATCGGTCGATGCCTGCCGCCATAAGCAAGTTGGCAACCAACTTCGCTCCGATGGCCACACGGGGCTTGTCCTTGCGGTCCTGACGGGCAAAACCGAAGTACGGCATGACCGCGATGATGCGCTTCGCGCTCGCCCGCTTCGCCGCATCGACGAGCAGTAAAAGCTCCATCAAATTGTCGGTCGGTGGAAAGGTGGACTGGACGATAGCGACCTCCTTTCCCCGGATCGTTTCTTCGATGCTCACGGTGAATTCACCATCACTGAAGCGCGTAGTTTTGACAGGGACCAATTCCCCGCCAAACGATTCGGCCACTTTTTCACCAAAGGATTGCGAGGCAGAGCCAGCGAGAATTTTGAGCATAGAAGACACGAATGCAATGCGTTAAGGGGCGTGCAAAGGTAGTGTTTCAATCGCTTAAACACAACGGAATTTGCCGTTGGTTGGTCGGGCTCAACGGATGGTGAACCGCACGGGAATCGTGTAGGTCACCCGAACAGGCCTGCCCTGTTGTGTTCCTGGCTCCAGTCGAGGGATGCACCGGAGCGCCTCAAGTGCCGCCTTGTCGAGTTTGGGATGGGCGGATTTGAGGATGGTTTCGTCCTGAATGTTCCCGTATTCATTGATGTTGAATTGGAGGTAAACCACGCCGCCGATGCCCGCTTCGCGCAGGATGGGGGGGAAACTTGCCACATGCTTGGATCATGCGGATCATTTGCCCTTCCGTGCAAGCGCGTTCGACGTCCCGGTCCAACACGTTGGAGCATTCAGTGAAATGAGGCATGTGCTCGGCCACCAGAACGGTTTCCACCTCCCAATCGCCATCGTCGCCGTCTCCAAAATCCCCGAAGTCGAAGCCTTGGATTTTTCCAGCGAGTGGGTCAATGGCGGGGTCGGGGTCGGGCGACGGTTCGGGACCAACGCTGGATCCGGATGGATTTCCGGAGTGATGAGCAGGTTCCGAACGGGCGGAACGGGCTTGCTCGGCGCATTGGGCGGAACCACTTCAGCTTCCAGCGTCAATCCTTCGGTGTACGCTGAGTATTCCGCCGTGTCGTATTCGTAAGCGGTCCATTCAAAGGCAGCCAAGACGAGGGCGAGGGCCGCGATGAAACCAAGTTCGATGCGTCGTCGGGGAGCGGGGTGTTTTTTCATGGCGAGGGGGTTTATCATCCCAACGCCAACACCGTGCTACGATTTGTTAATCCGGGGTGATCATCTTGAACCCCTTGCCGTGAACATTCAGGATCTGGATGTCTTCGTCGGGCTTCAAATGGCGCCGCAGCTTGGCGATGTACACGTCCATTGAGCGGCCGTTGAAGTAATTCGGGTCGCCCCAGATGGACTTCAAGGCATAGGTGCGTTCGAGCAGGCTGTTGCGGTGCTTGCACAACAGGAACAGGAGTTCATTTTCTTTCGTAGTCAGGCGCTGTTCTTCTCCATCGCGGCGCAGCATCTGGATGTTGTAATCAAACCCAAACGAACCGATTTGGATTTCACCCACCTGCTCATCTTCGTCGGGCAGGGCGGCCGTCCGGCGCAAGATGGCCTGGATGCGCACGAGCAACTCTTCCATGCTGAAAGGCTTGGTCATGTAGTCGTCGGCACCGACTTTGAACCCTTCGAGGGTGTCTTCATTGGTTGAGCGCGCCGTCAAAAACAAGATGGGCAGGTGCCGGCTTTCTTGGCGGATTTCCTCGGCGACTTGGAAGCCGTCTTTGCGCGGCATCATGACATCGAGGATGACAAAATCAAATGCGCCGCGGTGGAATTCTTTCAGGCCTTCAACACCGTCCTTGGCCCAGGTCGTTTCAAATCCTTTCGCTTTCAAGTAATCAGAAAGCAGGCGCCCGAGGTTGGGGTCGTCTTCGCAAAGCAAAATGGAGGGTAAGGTCGTTTCGCTCATCTCAATGGGGTTTCTTCAATTCAATTTCTGTGCGCGGCAATACCATGATGAAGGTGCTTCCCTTGCCCGTTTCGCTCTCGACGCGAATGGATCCTTGGTGGCGGTCGATGACCGTTTTGACATAACTCAGTCCCAATCCAAATCCTTTCACGTCATGAACGTTCCCGGTAGGCACGCGGTACAGTCTATCAAATACCTTGCCTAAATGCTCCTTTCCAATCCCGATGCCGTTGTCTTTGAAACGCAATTCCACACCATCTGTTGTCTGGGCACTTGAAATCGACAACACCAGATCCCCGTCGGCGTACTTGATGGCGTTGTCCACCAAATTGAAGACCACGTTGCTTAAATGCACCCTATCCGCGTGAACCAACGGCTCCTCTGCTTCCAATTCCAGCTCCACTTTCCCGCCGTGTTTACGCACTTGAATGGCCAAGTTTTTCACCACCTCGCGGATGAGGCCATGCACATTCAGCGTCTGCTTGAAGAGCTGCATTTTGCCCGATTCTGCCAAACTGGCTTGCAGGACATTTTCTACCAGCATGCCGAGCCGCTTGTTCTCCTCATTGATCAGACCGATGTAGTAGTTGAACCCGTCGGCATCCTTCTGCATGTCGGGGTCCTTGAGAGCTTCCGACGCCAAACCAATGGTGCTGATAGGGGTTTTGAGCTCGTGCGTGAGGTTGTTCATCAAATCCCGACGGATGCGGTCGATGCGTTTATTGCGCGCGGCGCCGATGACTGCGGTGAAAAAGCCCCAGGCAATGATGGCCAGCATCAGCCCGGTCAAGGCAAACTGCCCGAGCAAGTTGTGCAGCAAGTAGCGCCCTTTGTTGGGGAAAAAGAGGTTGAGGCTCAGGGTGTTGATGGACACCTTATGCACAGATGCCGCCATTTGTTCACGGTATTCAACATCCGCCTCTTGCAGGCGAACGGGTTGCCCATAGCGGTCGAACACCCCGATGGCAGGGGGGATGGTGATGCCGTGTGCTTCGAGGATCACCGGCAAGACGCTGTCAATGCGCAAGGTCTCAATGCGGTTCAACATGCGCACTTCTGCATCGTCGAGGCCTGTGCCGATGGAGCCTGTGTTGCCAATGCCATCGGTATTTTTATTGGCAGCAGCCAGCGCTTGCAAGTCAATCTGGAGCATGCCTGTTGACGTCTTCGTGAGCATTTCGCTCACCTGATTCAATGAGTGGTAGACGTTGTCGTCGAACAGCTGCTCCCGCATTTGCACAGACGTTCGGAGCCAGACAATTTGGATGGTGCTCATGGTCACGAAGGCCAGCACCATCGCGAGCAAAAACCAAGGAATCGAGGGTTTTGTTTTCACACTCATTGCTCGAACGAAGGTACGGGCTTGCCTTCCGGGGCGAAAAACAGGCACAAAACTTCAACATCCATTAACAAATCGGTTACATCTTCAGCGCTTTACGCCGGTACGTTTGACGGGAGTTTTCTCAACCGCAAGAAGAGCAGGTCTTCCGCGCGGTCAGGTTTTAGGTTCGGCCTCAATCAGGCCAGGAAAGGACTTCGCGCAACGGCTCGAAGTCTTTTTTTTGCGAGAAAAATTGCGGCGGTACTCCGTACATTTGGTTCTTCACCAACATTGTCATGATTCCCGCTCACATTGTCGACCAAGTGCTGCAGACCGCCGTCATTGAGGAGGTCATTGGGGATTATGTGGAACTCAAAAAGTCGGGTAGCGCATTGCGTGGCCTGAGCCCTTTTACGAACGAGAAAACACCCTCCTTTTACGTCCTGCCGGAAAAGGGCATTTTCAAGTGCTTTTCCAGTGACAAGGGCGGCAGCGTGGTGTCGTTTTTGATGGAATTGGACAAGCTTAGCTTTCCGCAGGCTATCAAACAACTCGCCGAGCGGTATGGCATCGAGATTGAGGAGGAGGAGATGACGCTCGAGCAGCAGCAAGCGCGCTCCGAACGCGAAAGTCTGCTCGCCCTGAATGCGTGGGCACAAACATGGCTCACGGAGCAGCTGCACAATACGGAGGAGGGAAAGGCCATCGGCCTGAGCTACTTCGAAAGCCGGGGGTTCCGCGCCGAGACGCTCAAAACCTTTAACATCGGGTATTGTCCAGACAGCTGGGATGCGATGAGCACGGCCGCGACCGAAGCGGGATACACACCTGAACGGCTCCTCGCGTTGGGACTGGCCAAGGATAAAAACGGCAAGCTCTGGGACTTTTTCAAGGGCCGGGTGATGTTTCCCATCCGGGACCTCACGGGCCGACCCATCGCATTTGGCGGCCGCACGCTGAGCAAAGAGAAGAAGGTCGCCAAGTACTTCAACAGCCCCGAGAGCATCCTCTACCACAAGGGCGATGTGCTGTTCGGCATGCACTTGGCCAAACCTGCGATTGCCAAGGAAGACCGGGTCTTGCTCGTTGAGGGCTACACGGATGTGATGGCCTTGCACCAGGCGGGCATCGAGCACGTTGTCTCCTCGAGCGGGACGGCTTTGACGGTAAATCAAATCAAGCTGATTCGCCGGTACACCAAGAACATCACGGTTTTGTTTGATGGGGACGCTGCGGGCATCCGAGCGTCGCTTCGCGGAGTGGACTTGCTGTTGGCCGAAGGGTTGAACGTCAATGTGGTGTTGTTCCCGGACGGCGACGATCCCGACAGCTACAGCAAAAAGGTTCCGGCCGACGTGCTCAAGCGGCACATCGAAGAGGAAGCTAAGGACTTTGTGGCGTTTAAGCTGGAACTCTTGGCCCGCGAGTCGGCGGACGACCCGGTGAAGCGAACGGAAATGATTCACAGCATCTTGGGTTCCATTGCCGTCATCCCGGATGCAATCCAACAGGGGGTTTATTTGAAATTGGCTTCCGAGGAGTTGGCGTTGTCCGAGGACGTTCTGCAATCGGAGATCAACAAGGTCATTCGGGCCAAGTTACTCGAAGAGCAAAAAGCACTCAAGCGGGAAGAATTCCGCAAGCAGCGCATGGGCGAGCAAGGGCCGCCCCCGCCCCCAGTTCACTCCGCCCCGGATTGGTCGGATGCTGAAGCCCCGGTGGAGGGATCGTTTCTCGGAGGGGCGCTGGCTGAACAAGAGGCACGCCGCACCGTAATCGAACGAGACCTGGTTCGAAGGATGCTCCGCTTTGGCGACAAGGAATTCACTCCGCCCGCCCTGCCAGAGGGTGAGGCGCCGGCCACGGTGGCCTTTGCCCGGTACGTCATTGCGTATATGCAGAGTTTGAACTTCGAAATTCAGCACGCCGTTTTCAGTGAGGTCTACGGAGTATTTGTCGAGCATGCTCACGCCGAAAGCGTCCCCTCCATGGAAGATTTCATGAAGCATCCCGACCCGGAGGTGCAATCGTTCGTCGTCGGCGCAGTCGTGGACAAGCACAAGATCAGCTCGCGATGGGTGGAAGTACACCAGATTTACAGCGCACGGGAAGAAGACCTGCTGAACAAAGCGTTGATGGATTCCCTGCACTTGCTCAAATTGAGCGATAACCGCAAGGAAATCGATGACATTCAGGAGCAACTGGCCGGGTTGAATGAAGGCATCGAGCGGAACGAGGAAGCGGCGGTTACCAGCATGCGTGAATTGTTGGAACGCCGGAAGGCACTCGATGAACAAAAACGCAACATCTCCACGTACTTTGGTACCACGATTCTTCCTTGACCTCTACCGATGAAGGAATTCCTGAACACCACAATTGAATTGGGCTCGTTCGAGCTGTCGTTTCGGTCCATCTTGCTGTTCTTCAGCGTCATTGCAGCCGCTCAGGTGGTGATTTGGTCGGTGCGATACCTCTTGCGCAAATTCCTCCGCAACTCCAACTTTGAGGAGGGCACGCGGTTCATGGTCATGCGACTGGTCCGGACGGTGGTCTATTTTCTGGTCATTTTGGTGGCGCTGGACACCTCGGGCATCGATTTGACGGTGTTTTGGGCCAGTTCGGCTGCGCTGCTGGTGGGTGTAGGGATTGGCCTACAAAACTTCTTCAACGATGTGGTTTCCGGATTTGTCCTGCTGTTTGAAGGCGGCGTGCGCGTGGGAGATGAACTGGAAGTCGACGGCATGATGGTGCGCGTAGAACGCATCGATCTTCGCTCAACACGGGTCATTACGCGGTTCGGAAACCTGATTGTCATCCCCAATGGACTCATCTCAGGACAGACGGTTCGAAATTTCACCCAAGGCGAAAACGCGACGTTGATTCAATTGGACGTCGGTGTCGCGTACGGATCGGATGTCGAACGGGTGAAAGCGATTTTGCTCGAAGCGGCCAACGCGGAAGAGGAGGTGGTGAAGAAGCCCCAAACCGCCGTTCTGTTCAACGACTTTGGAGAATCTTCTCTGCAATTCACGGTGTACTTCTGGATCGAGAAGCCCTTTTTGCGTAAGCTCGTTTCGAGCAACATCCGATTCCGAATCGATGAGGCGTTCCGTGCCAACGGGATCAGGATTCCATTCCCCCAGCGGGATGTACACGTGCATCAATCGCCGGCCGAGGCGGGCTGAATCGCACGCAGGTGAAGGTTCAGTTCTGTGCGGTTTTGCCATCCACGGGGCTTCCAGGTGTTCTTAACCAAGGTGAAAGCGAGGTCGATGGGCGTGTTTTGCTTGATCTGCGGCGCCATTTCCCCCATGTTCCATCCGATGGCGTCGATGGTCGGGCCATCGAATTCGGGGTCACGGATGGTGATTTTGAGGTGACGTCCTTGATTGCCAATGGTTCGTGGTGGACGCACGGAAACGACGTTGCGCAGGATGAAGACTGGCGTGGCGTTCCCCGGCCCGAAGGGTTCCAGCTGCTCCAGTTCTTTGAGCGCTTCGAGGGACAGTTCAGAAATGTGAACCTCGCGGTCGCATCGGATGATGGGCTTCGGATGCGTGCCGTTGAGCTGGGTTTTAACGGCATCATTTAACCGCTCCTTGAACGTTTCGAGTTTGGAAAGTTCGAGGCTAAGGCCCGCCGCCATCGTGTGGCCTCCAAACTGGAGCAACAGGTCTTCACATGCTTCGAGTGCTTCGTGTATGTCTACACCGTCAACGGAACGGGCACTTCCAATGAGCATGCCGTTTTCTTCTGACAAAACCACCGAAGGACGGTAGCGGTGCTCAATCATCCTGCTGGCGACGATTCCCACCACACCTCGGTGCCAATCGGTGCCGTGGACGATGTTGCAGAAGCTATCCTCAGGAGTTTGCTCCAATTGGATGAGCGCTTCATTTGTCGTTGCCTCGTCCACTTCCCGGCGCCGGTGGTTCATCTCTTCGATTTCACGGGCCATTTCCGATGCACGCGAATCACTTTTTTCCATCAGCAAATCCACTACCCGCTGGGCGTGATCCATCCGACCGGCCGCGTTGATGCGGGGACCGAGGGTGAAGCTGATATCACGGATGGTGCGCGGGGCTTGGTGGATGTCCGCAGCCCGCATTAAGGCGAGGATTCCCGGGCGTTGGCGTTTGCGCAGTTGACGCAGGCCTTGGGAGGCCATGATGCGATTTTCACCTTGAAGGTCAACCAAATCCGCACCGATGCTGATGGCCACGAGGTCGAGTTCCTCGTAAATGCCACTTTCAGGCAAGTCCATCCGGTACGCGAGGGATTGAAGCAATTTGAACGCCACTCCACAACCGGACAACTCTTTGAAGGGGTATGGACAATCGCTGCGCTTGGGATTCAAGACCGCGAAGGCTTCTGGGAGGGTGTCTTCCGGCAAATGGTGGTCGCACACGATGACGTCGATTCCGCGTTCGGCTGCGTCGTGCAAGGATTCGAAGTCCTTGGTTCCGCAGTCGAGTGTGATCATCAGGGAGAAGCGGTTTTCAGAGGCAAACCGAACGCCCTCCAAGCTGACGCCGTACCCTTCTTCGTAGCGATGCGGGATGTAGGTTTCTACTTGCCCTCCAACGCCCTCGAGGTAGCTGGCGACCATGGCAACGGCCGTGGTCCCGTCGACATCGTAATCGCCGTAAACCAGGATGCGTTCCTCGTCTTCGATGGCCTGGTGGAGGCGCACCACGGACTCCTTCATGTCTTTCATGAGCAGGGAGTGGTGCATCGCCGAGAGGGCCGGATTGAGAAACCCCAAGACGTCTTCCTGCTCCTCAAACCCACGCTGAATCAACAAGGAAGCAACCAAATGGGTCAGCCCTGCGTTCTGCATCAGGTGCGCGACGGCGTCCGGGTTTGGCTGCTCTTTGACGATCCAAGAGCTATTGGATAATTGGAGGGGAGTGGTCATTCCTAGAGGTCGCCCGGATGGATTTGATTCAATCCGTGGCTATCAAACGCGTTCAACTTATCTTGCACTGCCTAAAATACGGTAAACACCTTTGCCAATGTTGCGCAAAATTTCATTCTCGATGAAGAAACTCGGTTCACTCTCTCTCGCGTCAGCTGCGATGATGTTGCTCGTACTCGCTACGGGTTGTTTGAATGACGACAATTTAATTCCCGAAAACTGCTACGACGGCATCCTCAATAACGGCGAGGAATTGGTCGACTGCGGCGGTTCGATTTGCCCGCCCTGTGACCCGTGTGAAAACGGCCAGTACGATGCCCTCCTCGGCGAGACTTGGGTTGATTGCGGTGGCGAGTGCGATCCGTGCGACCCCAGCTTTAATGGCGTGCAGGATCCCGGGGAATCGGGCATCGACTGCGGAGGCGATACCGGTGTGGCATGCGGTGAACTGTGCGGCGACGGCCTGTTGAACGGCCTCGAGCAAGGAGTCGACTGTGGCGGACCGGACTGTGAGCCCTGCCCAACCTGCTGCGACGATTTGATGAACGGGGACGAGATTGGCGTTGACTGCGGCGGCAACTACGAATCAAACATCTACCTGCCTTGCGACAATCCGAATGTTACTTGTGGCCCTTGCCCTGATGGGGTGAATTGCGCCAACGGCATCATGGACGGTGATGAATTGTACATCGATTGCGGTGGTGCGAACTGCCCAGAATGCGAGGCCATCTTGACCTGGAAAGCAAACGGTACGACCCTCGTCGCTGAGGTGAGTGTGACCGCTGAATTGGACGGCACGACGTTGAACGTTGGTGGATTGACTGCCACAGGCGCTGGCATCGCTCTCGTCTTGGAACAGCCCATCACGGGTTGGATTGACGGGGCGCAAGTGCAGTGCTCCATGGCAAGCGGCAGCTCTTGCTCATACGCGGACCCTGCAGCCAACGGCTACAGTACAAACTTTGGTGGCGGCGTCACGGTTGAGATCAGCTACATCGACCCGCAGCCCGGCGGATTCGTCGTTGGAACGTTCATGGGTACGGTGGTCGGCATGACCGGCGAAAGCATGAACATCGCGCAGGGCGCGTTCCAGATGGAGATTCAGTAAAGGAGCGATCCCTTTAGCAGCACGGCCTTATTCTGAGCGAATGATATCGAAGAGCGCATCCAGGTTGGGTGCGAGGACGATTTCAATGCGTCGATTGCGCGCCTTGTCATCGGGGTCCACTGGATGGTACTCGCTTCGGCCAGCGGCCGAAAGGGCCTCTGGAGCAACCCCTGATCCTGTGAGGATTTCAACGACCGCCGTGGAACGGAGTACGCTCAATTCCCAGTTGTTTCGCGGAATGGCGCTGGATCGCAATTGATCCGTATCGGTGTGGCCTTCTACAATGATTTCCAAATTGGATTGCGAACTCACAACTTGCGCCAAGTCCTGAAGCGCTTGTTTGCCGTCGGCGTTGATGGCCGTGCTGCCCGATGGGAACAGCAATTGCGCCTCCAAGCTTACGTAGACCTTCCCGTTGCGTTGTTCCACAGTCAACCCCTTGTCTGCAAATCCGAGCAAAGCCTGCGCCAACTGGGCCCGCAATGCTTCAGCTGCAGCATCGCGTGAAGCCAGGAGGCCTTCCAACTCTTGGATGCGTTGGGAGCGTTCGGCAAGCTCCGCCTCGCGTTGATTCAGATCTGCGTTCAACTGCAACAGGTCGTCTTCTTGAGCCTGGAGCTCAGCACGGTTTTTGCTCAATTCTTCGAGCAAGGCCCTGTTCTCCTCGTTGATGGCGGCCATGCGGGAAGAGCTTTCGGACGTGAGGACGTCGTTCAAGTTTTCGAGCCTTTGGACGTCTTCAAGGGCGACAGCCAAAGCGCGACCCAGCCGAGTGGTATCGTTGACCAAGGCCGCGTTTGAATTTTCCAGGACGTCGACGCGACCGGCCAATTCGCGCCGTTCAATTTCCCCGTCTTGATTGGATAATGTCAGTCGTCGATTTTCTTCCGCGATTCGGTCCAAATTCATTTGAACTTCGTCGAATTGTTTCATGGTAACACAGCCGGAAAGCAGTGCTAACACTGCGATGAGGGAGGAGAGGCGGAGGGATTTTTTTTTCATGCTGTTCAAAAAACTGAAAGTCGCTGTAGCCTCCGAAGGTGGTGGATTTCCGAAAGTTTGCCCCCCGACGACAAAACATTTTTCAACTGTCAGTCGTTGATAAAGTGTCCCCTCGACACTAAATTGCATCCAGAACCTGCAGTCTTGAAACACGCACTTCACCAACTCTCCAACCTCATCGACCAGTATTTAGGTTGGTTCTTCACCAATGGGAATAAGTCCCGCATGATGGCGGACGATCCTTACTGGGATTGACCGCTCAGGGGTTAGTGTGTCGGAATGCAGACACTTTGAGGTTCCGTAAAGAACCGAAGGGCTTCGAAACCGCCTTCACGTCCTATACCGCTTGATTTGACTCCGCCAAATGGCGTGCGCAGGTCGCGTACAAGCCAACAGTTGATCCAAGCGATGCCGCTTTCGACTTGAGTGGCTACGCGGTGCGCTTTCGCGGCGTCCTGTGTCCAGATGGTGGCTGCTAACCCGTAGTCGCTGTCGTTGGCCAACTTGATTGCCTCGGCTTCCGTGGAAAACCGTTGAAGCGAGATGACAGGCCCAAAGATTTCCTCTTGATTGATGCTGCACGCTGGCCCCAGCCCTTCCAAGATTGTGGGCTGAACAAAGTACCCTGCTTCACAACGGTCGTTGGGGGCTGAGGCGACATCACCTCCACACAGGACGGAAGCGCCTTGGACTTTCGCCGATTCGATGTACGCAAGTACCTTATCGCGGTGGGGTGCAGAAACCAGCGCGCCCATCTTGGTGTTCGGGTCGGAAGGATCGCCCGGCGCGATGCGTTTTGCTTTGGCCACCAAGGCATCCCGAAATGTGTCATAGAGGCTGTCTTCAATCAAGATGCGCGAGGAACAGAGGCAGATCTGGCCTTGGTTGGCGAACGAAGACCGGATGGTGGTGGAGACGGCCTTGTCAACGTCGCAATCGGCAAATACAATTGCCGGGTTTTTGCCGCCGAGTTCGAGGCTTAATTTCTTGAATATCCCAGCCGTGGTGCGCGCGATGTGGGCACCGGTCTGGGTCCCTCCGGTGAAGGAAATCGCCTTGACGTGTGGGTGCTCGACGAGGGCTTGTCCCGCTTCGTGTCCCAACCCGTGCACGACATTGAATACACCTGCTGGAAACCCGGCTTCGGCGGCCCATTTTGAAAGCATCCAGGCGGTGACAGGCGTGACTTCAGAGGGCTTGGCTACGACGCAGTTTCCCGCCGCGAGGGCAGGAGCGATTTTCCAAGTAAATAGGTACAGCGGTAGGTTCCACGGGGAGATGCACCCTACCACTCCAATGGGTTTGCGGTGGGTGTAGTGGATGAATTCAGCGCCACCGGGAATGTGGGCTTCTGAAGCAAAATGTTCGATGGCGCCAGCGAAGAATTCGAGGTTCTTCTGCGCACGGGGAATGTCCACGGCTCCTGCGAGGGAAACGGGTTTGCCGTTGTCCTGGGATTCGGCCGCAATGAGCGCCTCACTGTGCTCAGCGATCAAGGCACCCCAGCGACGCAAGGAGGCAGCCCGCTCTTCGAATGGCGTAGCAGACCATGCTGGAAAGGCAGTGCGCGCCGCTTGAACGGCGGCTTCAACATCCGCTGCATTGGAGCGAGGAATACGGGAAAAAACATGGCCTGTCGCCGGCTCGATGTTGTCCAACCACGCTCCGCCTTTCGGGTTCGTCATTTCGCCCCCTATGAGATTCTGCAATTCCATCATGTGCCTAAGATAATTGACGGGGTACGATTGCGGCATTTTCGCGAAATCCTTTTTATCTTTGCGCTCGCTTTGCAGCCTCAGGGCTGCTGGTACTCCCCGATGGTGTAATGGTAACACACCGGTTTTTGGTGCCGTTTTTCCAGGTTCGAGTCCTGGTCGGGGAACAAGCCCTCAGCAGTGCTGGGGGTTTTTTTATGCCTTGAGCTGGCCGGGGGCCACACGGGGGATCATTCCCCTCCGGTCAGGGCTTCGAGTTGAGCTTGCAATTCGGCGATGACACTTTGCAAGGAGTCGACCGTCGAGACCAGTGAGCTCAAGGTGGATGCTACATCGTAGGTGCCGGCAAATACAGTTCCTTCCACGACCGCGTCTCCATGGATGACGGCATTTCCACTGCTGTGGACTTCAAAGGCATTTGAACGCATGTTGGCATCTGCACCGTTTCCAACGATGAACAAAGCGCCTTCGGTTTGCAGGGCATTAAACTGACCAATGGACATGCTGTTGTCTTGGTCGGCGACTACGCCATAGCCTGCGGCAAATGATGCAGTTCCAGCGGCTTCTGCATTCCTCCCGGTGGCCCGACTGTACAGCCCGGTTGCGGAACTTGCAAATCCACCTGCATGGCTTCCGTATCCTGCTGCATAGGTTTGGTAGCCTTCCGCATGGGAAAGGTCACCGGAGGCGATGGTTGACTGCCCCTCGGCGTGGGAACCGGTTCCGCTGGCTTCCGTTTGACGGCCTTCGGCATGGGCATAGAGCCCAGGAGCTTCCGTGGAATACCCTTCAGCGTGTGCCGCTGTGCTCGAGGCAAGCGTGTTGTACCCTTCGGCATGGCTGTAGTTGGCGGTCGCATCCGTCCCGTATCCTTCGGCATGAGCCGTCAGCGCTGTCGCTTGGGTGAGCATTCCTTCTGAATGGCTGGCGGTTCCACTTGCTGTTGTTCCCTCGCCCTCTGCACTGGAGCAGGTCGCGCTCGCCGTGGTGAGGCGATTTTGGGCATGGCTGTACGCACCGCTCGCATTCGTATTGATGCCGGATGCATTGGCGTAAATGCCGGATGCCTGAACCCCATACCCTTGAGCAAATTCCTGTTGCACGCGGAGGGAGGTGGTGATCCACGCGTAATCTTCCGTGCCGACCGTCGAATCTTGTACAGCTGACAAGCCCAAGGAGTCCCGTGCTGCGGCAACGGTGGTTGCCCCGGTACCACCAAATGCCACGGGGATGACTCCGGTGGGTACGAAATCCTCGCCGTAGTAAGGCAGAAAGTTCAGCAGGTCGGTGACATCAATGGCGCCGTTGTTGTCGCTGTCCGGATTGAAAGGAAGTCCGCTTCCAGCGGTTTCTTGGGCAGAAGCAATCGTGCCGAGGAGCACGAACATGAAAGACAACAAGGTGGACTGCAAGGCAAAACGCATGAAACAAATATTTTCTCAATTTACAAGGAACCGGTGGGACTGCCAATTCGTTCCAGGCCCTCGGTGGGGCATCAGTGTTGGACAACCCAGCGCAGGGTCTCGCGCTTACCGGCTGTGCTGGCTTGGATGAGGTAACATCCCGAAGTCAGGTGGAGTGCTGAAAGCGTGATCCGCTCGGTCGTGAAACTCGCGCCGCCCGCAATCATGTATGCATCCACCTCGTGGCCAGCCAAGTCGAACACCCGCACCGTCACGGTTTCACCGGGGGACGCATTGACATCAACCACAGACGCCGTTCGCGTCGGATTGGGCCAAAGGGAAGCCATCAAAGGGGTGCTCGCGTGGTCGGGTTCGAAGGCGTCGCTTCGGGCACCGGGACGGGGTTGAATTTTGGAGACGGAGGGTTTGGTGACCGGCGAGGCAGGAGCCTCAGGGCAGGCCAATCCGTCAAAAGTGAGGGTTTGCACGAAGTCGGCGGCATTACCACTGCAATCCGTTCCTGTGTACGTGCGCTGGATCACGAAGGGGGCATCGGGTTGTCCGTTAGGATCTCCCGAAACGACACTTTCCGTGAGTTCGGTAAGCACCTCTTCGCTGCATTCGTCGTCGAACTCAAAGTCGCACGGCTCGGGGAATTCGGCCTCGCCGAGTTCTGAATCGAAGCACAAAGCTACTTCCGATGCGCAATTCGCATTGCTCCACACCGGCGCGGTCACGTCTGCCCGGACGTAGAGTTGTGGCACCTCGGTGAAGAGGCCGCAATCTGGGTTCAGGGCATGGTGGAAGTGCACGGTGGCTTCCTGGCCACATGGCACCTCATTCAAAACATCTTCACCCAGATCAATGACGAGGTCGCCGGTCATGCCGCTGACCGCCTGGTTCAGAACCAGCCCGCTCCACGCGAACCAGCCGCCGAACCCGTAGTTGCAATTCACGCTGTTGCCGCCGGTGCCCAGCTGAAAGCGTTTGCTCTCGTTGAAAGGCATGTGGGACAGCTGCAAATACGAACCATCGAGCCCATCGGCACCGATGAGGTAGGAGTGTTCAGTGTTGAGGCGGTAGGTGATCAAGGAGGCGGTATCCACGCTGCAGCCGAAGGCCGTCACAAATCCGTGCGACGGGTCTTGCGCCAACCAATCTTCACCCAGCATGGGGTCTTCAAGGACGAGGTGCACGCTCCATTTTAGGCTTGGGTTCATGGTGTTCTCCACTTGCCCTGTTACTACGGCCAGGCCGTTGGCATACCGCGAAACGAGCAACGGGTAGGATTCGACGAAGAAGTCGGAATTGGCCAAACCGAGTGCAGTGAGTCCGAACACCCGAATGGCGCCGTCGGGTCCGATACCGTCCGCAGTGGTGCCAACGTTGAGGGTGTAATCCGAAGTGGCGTCTACCACAAATGTTTTCACGTCGAGCGGGTCATCCGTGCATCCGGTTGCGGCCAGCACTTCACCGACCGGCTCCAGGGGGAGGTCGCCAACGCAACCAGCCTCCACTACAGGCAAATCGGTGATGAACATGGGTTCGCATACACCGCAGCCCGTCAAATTGCCATCGCAATCGTAGTCGGGCAAGGGATAAATGCACAGCGTTGGATCGGAGAGGGTGGCCTCAGGATCAAACGTACAGGCGGTAAAATCCGTGCACCCTACGCAGGATGTGAACTCACACGAAGCGAGGTTGGGAATCAGGACGTCCGGGTCGTAGTTGCAGGCTTCCACAACGGTACAGCCCACGCAAGTGAGGTATTCACACGAACCGTCGTTGTAGATGGCACCAGGGTCGTAGTTGCAGGCGTACTGGTTGGTGCACCCGATGCACGATTGGTAATCGCACGACCCGTCATCTTCGGTCGCCGTCGGGTTGAAGTTGCACGCCCAGACATCTGTGCACCCGAACTCATCCGCTTGAGCGGCGAGGTCATTCGTCCATCCCAGTGCAGCCAGGAGTACGAGCAATAATGCAGTGCGGGCGCGGTTTTGGGCCATTCAGCAACTTGGTTAATTCAAACCGAACAGTTTGATTTAACAAGGTCTTGAATTTTTGATGAATAATCAAGACAAAACCGTTAAAACTATGGATGAAGAAGCCCTTTCGAAAAACCAATCCCTTATCCAACCACGATGTTGACGATGCG
>DJYV01000077.1 GCA_002448555.1 Flavobacteriales bacterium UBA6969 | reverse complement strand
GATTTGACGTGACGGCCGGAAGCGGCGTGGTGCCGGAACAGCGCGAGGACTGGATGGCACTCGGCGTCACCCAATTCCATGCCTCGTGCCGGGAGGTGGATGAACACCCGACGGCGTTGTTTGACGGAAAGTCCAGTAAGGTCAGCGCTGCAGCGGTTCGCCGCTGGTTCAATCCCTGATTGCCCGGAGGTGCGCTATTTTGCAACATGGAAAAACCCCTGCTTTTCTCCGCTTTTGCTCTCTTCTTAGGAGCTTGTGCTCCGGTTGCAGAAACGCCTTCATTGGACCTCATTCCGCATCCAACAAGTTGGAATCCCGGTCACAATACCTGTGTCATCTCCGGTGCGTGGGAATTGGAAGTGCCAGCGGTTTGGCAACAGGAACAGGGTTTTTGGTCGGACTGGCTCACGGCTGATTCGGATGGACAGGAAGCAGAGGCCGTGTCGGTCATCGCAGAGCAGGTGCCTGGCATGGAACCCGAGGCGTACGCGCTTGCCATTCGCCAGGATGGCATCACCATCAAAGCCGGATCAACGCACGGGGTATTTCACGGGTTGACCACGTTGCGTTCTTTGGCGCTGACGAGTGATGGGGCCTTGCCATGCGGAGACCTTGCTGATGCGCCGCACTTTTCCCACCGGGGATTGCTGCTGGATTGTTGCCGGCATTTCATGGAACCGGAATTTGTCAAGCGCACGATTGATCTGCTTGCCTTGCACAAAATGAGTGTGCTGCATTGGCACCTCACGGAAGACCAAGGGTGGCGCGTTCAAATTGATGTCTACCCTGAGTTGACCGAAAAGGGTGCATGGCGGACGGAGGCAGACGGCAGCCAACACGGTGGATTTTACACCAAGGAGCAGATCCGCGATATCGTCGCTTATGCGGCCGAGCGCCACATCGAGGTCATTCCCGAAATCGAACTCCCAGGCCACAGCCGTGCCGCATTGGCCGCCTACCCCTGGTTGGGATGCACCGGCGAGGCCATGGAGGTGCCGCACGACTGGGGCGTGTTCAAGGATATCTACTGCGCGGGGCAGGACACGACGTTGGCGTTTTTGAAAGCCGTGTTGGACGAAGTGATGGAGCTTTTTCCTTCTGAATACATTCACATCGGAGGCGATGAGGCGCCCAAAGTGCGATGGGAGCAGTGCCCCAAATGCCAAAAACGCATCGCAGACGAAGGCCTGCACGACGCGCATGAATTGCAGTCGTGGTTCATTGGCGAGATCGGTCGCTACCTCGAAGCCCACGGCCGCAAGATGATCGGTTGGGATGAAATCCTCGAAGGCGGCTTGCCTGACGGGGCGACTGTGCAGTCGTGGCGCGGCATGGACGGTGGCCGCGACGCTGTAGCCATGGGCCATGATGCCATCATGTCGCCGACGTCGCATTGCTATTTTGACTACCCCGTGGAATCTACGGACCTCGAGGAGGTGTATGGGTTTGAGCCCGAGCCGGAAGGACTCGAAGGGAGCGGCCGCATCCTCGGTGGGGAGTGCAACATGTGGAGCGAACGCGCACCGCAGCACCTCATTGAATCCAAGGTCTATCCGCGCCTCGTGGCGATGTCTGAGGTGCTCTGGAGCCCGCCATCCACACGCGACTGGCCGGATTTCCAAACACGCATGGAATCCCACTATACCCGGCTCGATGCCTGGGAGGTGGCGTACGGATGGGAAACGGTTCCCATGGCGCTTCAATGGGAGCAGGGCACTGCACCCAACGGCCTGCGCGTTCAACTCGTTCCGGCCATGCCCGGGGTCGGAGGCACAGGAGAATTTGTTGCTTTTGGCGGTGAAACAACGGCCAATTCCATCGGCCTGGAGGCAACCCATGAGATCCACGGCGAGGGCGAATTGCGGGTAGCCCTGTCGCGCAAAGGCGTATCGATGGGCGCTCCATTGGCCTTTCCCTTGGCCGGTCATGTTGGTGCACTTCGACCGGTTGAGTTGGCTCACGAAATCAATACGTACTACCCCGGACGGGGCGAGCAGGGCTTGGCAGATGGGCGATTGGGCTCAGCGGATTTTCGGGACGGGTCGTGGCAGGCGACGCAAGGCCGGCACATGGGCGTGACCGTGCAGTTGGATGCGCTCACCGAAATCGACTCACTGAGCATGCAGGTATACCGGTACCAGGACGCCTGGATTTTCCTGCCGGACTCTGTGCGGTTCCAGTGGTCCGCCGACGGAGAAAGCTGGAACGGTGGGTGGTGGACCCAGCCGTTTGGTTCGTCAACATTCGAACCCAACGACGCCCAAGACGTGCAGCGTTTGGCCCTTCCGGTTGGTGAGGCGGCGCGTTGGGTGCGGTTCGAAGCCCGCAACCCCGGTCCATGCCCCGAATGGCACGATGCCGCCAGCTCAGCGACGTGGGTATTCTTGGATGAATTGGTGGTTCACAGCCAGTCTAAGTAGCCTTAACACGGCTGTCCCCACACGGTCAACATGCCGAGCAGATCGCCGGTATTGACGTCCCCGCTTCCGTCGAGGTCCAAAACCGGAGAGGCACCATTGCCCCCTACGTCGACGGTCTCGCCGAAGTGGACGAGTAAGAGCAGCAGATCCGGCAGGTTGCGTAATCCGTCTGAATTGAAGTCACCGGGACACAGGCACGGGTAGCCTCCGGCTTCAAAGCAGTCGGTGCCGAGCAAGGGGAAAGCGTACTGCTCCGCCAACAAAAAGGCGTCCATGCCGACCACTTCCCCCATGGCCCGACCGGGATAATCATCAACCGGGGGATGGATGCCGCCCCAAATGCGGGACAATGCACTTTGGTCCGCGGCGTCGCGGTAGGTGGCCCACTGCAATTCAAAATCCATGGATGGCCCGTCTTCGAAAACAAGGAACTCATGGGCTTCCACCGGGAATGCGCCCATGCCCCCGGGGAAAAACGCATTGCCCGTCAAGGCGGTCAGGACCTCCGCAGCTGCTCGGCTGAACGTCGAGTGCCCGCTGACGTAGCCGGCAAACGGCGGTGTGACGAACGTGGGGCGCTGGTACGGCCACCATTCGCGGGCACGAATCCAATCCACGCCGGCCCATTGCAACGCGGGCACCCCGATGTAGTCCGGTCCTTTCCAGCAGCGGATTTTCATTTCGTGCAGGTGCTCGTTTTCAGGTCCACGGAGTTCCACGGGGTCCTCCGGTCCGATTTGTTCGATGTGTTCTGGGATGATGGGCAGGCCCGCTCCGTGGTAGTTCGGCAACTCCGGGTCGGTGCATTGCCCGCGGTCGGCCATCCAGCGTAACGCCGACACCGGCCGCACGTAGTCGTGCCAGCCTTTGCAGCTCCACGCCGCAATGGAGGCATCGTGCATGGCACCGCCCATGGAGAAGTAGGCGATGACGTCCCAATCGAGGGGGGCGAGCGACTCACCGAGGCCGCGCCATTTGCGTTGCAATTCAGGTTGGTCGTTGACGTAGTTGAGGAGGGTGAACCAGTGCCCGGGCGGCGTTTCTGAATCCGGACCGTCCGCCCAGTATTCCGCCAGCACCCGGGTGAAGTCTCCGCGCAAGACCGGTTGGGGCGCATAGGGCTCGCCAGTCACCGGATTGAACGGGTGCCCGGATTCGACACCTGCGGCGACAGGAACACCATCAATCGCATAGTAATCGCGTGCCTCTTCGATGGTGCTGGGCAAGAACCCGTTCCAACTGAATGCTCCGGGGCCGATGTCCCACACCACCGAATCAGAGGGGTCGAGATGGGAGGCCCAGAGGGCGACAAGGGTATGCCCCCATTTGTAATCGCTTTCCAATCCGATTTCTGCGTTTGGATCGATTTGCGCCGGAGGCCCCGGGTCGTGGTAGACCGTATAGGAGCTTCCAAGCCGTTCGAACTGAGCGGTGTCCGCCGGCGTCATCGCGAACGGTTGGACGTTGCCCCATTCCGGGCTGAGG
>DJYV01000016.1:18656-25114 GCA_002448555.1 Flavobacteriales bacterium UBA6969 | reverse complement strand
CGTCGCCGAGGCCGCAGCTTGTGGTGCAAACCTCATTGTTTCCCATCATCCCATCGTATTCAAGGGATTGAAGCGGTTCACCGGAGCGACGTATGTGGAACGCACGGTCATGGCGGCCATTCGGCAGGGCATTCAGCTGTATGCCATTCACACAAACCTAGATAATGTGGCTGACGGCGTCAATCAACGCTTGGCCTCCCTTGCAGGCTGTACAGCCGAAAGCTTGCGCATCCTCCGTCCCAAAGCCAGTGTCCTGATGCAGGTCGTTGTATATGTGCCGCAAGATCATGCTGAGGCGGTGCAGCAAGCGGTATTCGATGCGGGTGCAGGGCACATTGGGAATTACGACGAGTGCGGGTGGTCGGTTCAAGGTCAAGGAACGTTCCGGCCGTTGCCAGGCGCTCAGCCTTTTGCCGGTCAAATCGGCGAACGCGAACAGGCCGATGAAGAGCGGCTGGAAGTGGTGGTGGAGCCGTGGAAGCTTGGTAGCGTCCTGCATGCGATGAAAGCAGCCCATCCCTACGAGGAGGTGGCTCACAGCGTTTGGCCACTCGAGAACACGTTGAGCAACATTGGATCGGGTATGGTCGGGGAATTGCCGGAAGCGATGGACGAGGCGGCGTTTCTCGACCGGTTGAAAGCAACACTGGGATGCGGTGCCGTCAAGCACACGCGTTTGCTTGGTAAGCCGGTGCGAAAAGTCGCTGTGTGCGGCGGTTCGGGGAGTTTTTTGCTCGGTGATGCCATCCGCGCGGGAGCCGATGTTTTCGTGACGTCGGACTTCAAATACCACGAGTTTTTCGATGCCGATGGCCGCATCGTGATTGCTGACGTGGGGCATTATGAGAGTGAATGGCAAACAACAGACCTGATTCTCAAGCGCCTAAACGAAAAATTCCCTAATTTTGCCCTCCATTTGGCAAAGGCCAATCCGAATCCTATTCACTATCGCTGACCTCTACTATGGCTAAGAAAACCACTGCCTCTACTGCAGAAGATAAGCTGCGCGCACTGTATGACTTGCAATTGATTGACTCCCGCATCGACCGCATCCGCGTCGTTCGGGGTGAATTGCCTTTGGAGGTGGAAGACCTCGAAGACGAGATTGCCGGTTTGCGCACCCGCTTGGAGCGCTTGGAAGAAGACCTCGACTTGGTCAACCAGCGCATCTCAGCGTACAAAATTCAAATTGAGGACAGCAAGGCCTTAATCGCGAAGTACACTGAGCAGCAAAACAACGTTCGCAACAACCGCGAGTTTGAATCCCTGAACAAGGAAATCGAATACCAGACCCTCGAAATTGAGTTGTGCGAGAAGCGCATCCGAGAGTGCCAGGCGCAAGCTGAGCAGAAGGGAGAGGTGGTAACCGATAGCAAGGAGAAAGTGGAGTTGCGTGAGGCCGACCTGGAAAGCAAGAAGACCGAGCTTTCTGAAATCGTTGCTGAAACACAGCAGGAAGAGGACGTCTTGAACACTTTGAGCGCCAAGAAGGCCAAGGGCATTGACGAGCGTTTGCTCGCGAGCTACCAGCGCATCCGCGGCGCGGCGAAGAACGGATTGGCTGTCGTACCGATTGAGCGTGAAGCGTCAGCCGGTTCGTACATCAAGATTCCGCCACAGCGCCAAATCGACATCGCCCAGCGCAAGCGCATCATCGTTGACGAGCACAGTGGACGGATCCTCGTTGATAAGGAGTTGGCGGAAGAGGAAATGGCACGCATGGAGACGCAGATCAGCAAGGCGCTCGCGAAAGCCAAGAAGTAATTTCAGGCCGGGCGGACTGACCGCTCACTTGACTCACATTCGAAAACCCACGGTGGCCACGACCATTCCGTGGGTTTTTTGCAACCGGCCGGCATCGAGCAGGTCGGGGGAGAAGAGGTAGATGTCGTTCTGGTAGACGCTGCGGCGGTAGGTGCCCTCGAAATACCAGTTTTCGGTGCGGTGCCCAATACCAAAGCTACCGGTGTACCGATTGGCGTCGGCCACAACATCAGCGGCAGGGGAGAAAGGAGAAGTCTCGAAGGAAGCCCCTGCTCGCACGCGCCAGGCCCGCTGCACTCGGAATTCACAGCCGACGCGGGCGATGTGCGATGTGCCATACAGTGCGGCGGCAGCCGCGTTCTCTGAAGCGAAGTCGTAAGCGCTGGGGCCGGAGAAGGCAGAGGCGTTCAAGGTTCCGGTGCCGTAATCGACGCGTTCATAATCCACGCTCACAATGCCTGCCTTGCCCATGACAAAAGCGGCTGAAGCGATGAGGCGGGATGGGGTATGTATGACGTACTCGAGTCGGTTGAAGGGTGAATTGTAATCGTAGGTTTCACCGGTATTGAAGGCGCTTCGCACCGTCGTGGAGTACTCATCGGTCAGGGTGATGCGGCTTCGCGTGTGGTAAGCCAGTCCCGCGCGGAGCCAATCCGTGACCGCAAGCGTAGCGCCGACTTTGAAGTTGATGCCACTGCCTTCAACGGCGAGCATTTCTTGGAATTCCCATTCGCTGAGTGCGAGGGAATCCAGACGCGGGCGCTCTTTGTGGATGCTGGTTTCTTCAAACTCCACACTGACAATGCCGATGCTGGCTCCGATGTAGAGCCGTTCGTTCAGGCCGGAGCCCAGACCAATGTTGGTTTCGTTGAGGTGGCCTGAGCGCTCGATGGTTTTGGTGGCGTAGGCGCCGCCTTCAGGAATGGCCGATATGTAAGCCGTGGGGTCGTTGTTCGGGTGGGGGTCCAGAAGGTACGTTTCCCATGCGAGGTTACTGGTGAACGGCGCCCGATTGTACAAATCAGGTGGCACGGTGCCCATGGCCGCTGCAAGGAATGCATCGAGCAAAGACGCATCGAGGGAAGCGTCCTCGATTTCAATCTTCTCGTTGAAATTCGCCCGGCGCGTGCTAGTGATGGCGAGGGTGGTCACCGGCCAATCGGGATTCACCGAGGGGTAGCTCAACGCGATCCCCAAATTGGTGGTCGAACCAGCGAGTTGGTTGGCGTTACCGATTTGCCCGTTGATGTTGACTTTGGCCTTTTTTGATGCGAATCCCGCGGTGAGGCTGGCATCGCCGCGGCGGTACATGCCAATTCCGGCAGGGTTTCCATTGAGCGATGAGAGGTCTGCACCGAGCGCTCCGAAGGCGCCTCCCATGGCCATGGTGCGCGTGCTCCCCAAAGCCTCTTGGTAGCTGTAGCGCAGGATGTCAATTTCGTTTTGGGCGTAAGCCGTGTGCGGTCCCACAGCCGCGAGCAAAAGGCCCGCTGCGGCAGTCCGCAGGAGGGTACGCGTCTTCATCGACCGCCTCCGCGTGAAGAGCGTGAAGAACCGTTGGAGCGCGAGTTACCGCTGGATCTGCCTCCGGAACGTGATCCGCTGTTGTTCGAAGGGGAACTGAAGGAATTCGAGCGGCTGCGCGAGGAGTTTTTCGAATTGTTGGAAGGCGAACTCCATGAACGCGACGAATTGCTGCGTTCTCGTGATGAGTTGTTCGGTTGCATCCATCCGCGTTTCCGGCGCGATTGCTTCGGCGACACGTACGTAGGCGATGACTCTTCAGTGCGAGCGGGTGTTGCGGCCGGAACTTCGTCGGGGCGTTGGGCTTCCACTTTGGGGCGTACCAAGATTCCGTTGCCGTCGTAGTTGCTGCCGTTGCTGCCTGTGTAGCTCATGATGGGCGTGCGGGTGCGCCCCGTGACACTCGTGAAGCTGTCGTTGGAGCCGGCGCCCGTCCAGCCGCCGTAATTGATGGTGTTGTTGCCCCAATTGGTATAGCCGTAGGGGTTGTTCCAGCCGTTGCCCCATCCGCCATTCCAGGCATAAGGGCTGCCATAGCCGAACCCGCTTCCGTACCCCATGCTGTAAGGGTTGCCCCATCCACCATAGAACGGGTCGTAACCGCCCAAGCCGTAGCCCATGCCGAATCCACCTGCACCGTAGGGGTTCATATACGAAGCCAACCCCCACTGCGTGCCGAATCCGTTGCCAAACCCACCGCCGAAGGGTCGATAGCGGTTGTAAAAGCTCGGCTGGTAGCCGGGCATGCCGTAGCTATTCATGTAACCCGGGCTGAATTGCGAACGGTTGGGATCGTAGTAGTCATCGCCATCGCTTTCCTCGGCGGTGTTCTCGTAAGCGAACGCCAAGTAGGCTGCATCGGTAACAAACTCTTCGCCGCGCCGCAGGTACAATTCGTCATCTTCGAGCGCCGAGAAATCAGGTGTCGAAGCGCAGCCGGCCAAAAACAAAGTGCCGAGCACGGCAAAGAGCCAAGTGCTGGGCGAACCGAACGGGAGAGAAGATAAACGTGCCATGGGGGCGGGGTTTAATGGAAGAAAGGTACGAAATTGGGTACTTTTGCGGAGCAAGAGGTCAACGGGCATCTTACAGCATAAACCATACCAAACTGACAGCGCAATTTCATGGCTTCAAAATTGACTTCCCGCGAGGCGGATTACAGCAAGTGGTACAACGAACTGGTGGTGCAAGCCGACCTCGCTCAACACAGCGACGTCAAGGGTTGCATGGTCATCAAGCCGTACGGGTTTGCCATTTGGGAGCGCATGAAGGACGTGCTCGATCAAATGTTCAAGGACACCGGCCACGTCAACGCCTACTTCCCGCTTTTCATTCCCAAGAGCTACCTCTCAAAGGAGGCCGATCACGTGGAAGGATTTGCGAAGGAATGTGCGGTCGTGACGCACTACCGCCTCAAGAATGCGGAAGACGGCAGTGGCGTCGTGGTCGACCCCGATGCGAAGTTGGAAGAGGAACTCATCGTTCGCCCTACGTCCGAGACCATCATTTGGAACACCTACAAGAATTGGATCCAGAGTTACCGCGATTTGCCGTTGTTGGTGAATCAGTGGGCCAACGTGGTGCGCTGGGAAATGCGTACGCGTCTGTTCCTTCGCACAGCGGAGTTCCTTTGGCAAGAAGGCCACACGGCTCACGAAACCTCCGAAGAAGCCGTCGCTGAAGCACGCAAGATGCTCGACGTATACGCCGACTTTGCTGAAGGCTGGATGGCCATGCCCGTGCTGAAGGGCACCAAAACGGCGAACGAACGCTTTGCCGGTGCCCTTGACACCTACTGCATTGAAGCGATGATGCAAGACGGCAAGGCACTGCAAGCGGGTACCTCACACTTCCTCGGTCAAAATTTTGCTCGTGCCTTCGATGTGAAATTCGCGACTCGCGATGGTAAGCAGGAATTGGTGTGGGCCACCTCGTGGGGCGTTTCCACCCGCCTGATGGGCGCCTTGATCATGACGCACTCTGACGATGCAGGACTTGTCCTTCCTCCGAAGCTCGCCCCCATTGAAGTGGTACTCGTGCCCATTTACAAAGGCGAAGACCAAATGGCGGAAATCGTCGGTGCCCTAAATAGCATCGCAGATGAATTGAAGGCGGCCGGTGTACGGGTGAAGGTCGATGACGATGACACGAAGCGCAGCGGTTGGAAGTTCGCTGAGTACGAATTGAAAGGAGTGCCGGTGCGTTTGGCCATGGGTCCCCGCGACCTGGCCGGCGGAACCATCGAGGTGGCGCGCCGTGACACCCAGTCGAAGGAAATTGTTGAAGCAGCGGGCATCGTGGCGCACGTGCAGGGATTGCTCGAGGAAATCCAAACGGCCCTCTTCGACCGCGCCGCCAAGCGCACGAAAGAAACCACCACGCGCGTGGATACGTGGGACGAATTCAAAGCGGCACTTGACGCCGGCGGATTCGTCGAGGCGCATTGGGACGGCTCATCCGAGACGGAAGAACTCATCAAGCAAGAAACCAAGGCCACCATCCGGTGCATCCCATTGGAAGATGATCGCGAGGCAGGTACCTGCATCCGCACCGGCGCGCCTTCTGAACTCCGCGTGGTGTTTGCAAGAGCTTACTAATTGAATGACCATGGAGAATACACCCATTGGATTGAACCCGCAAGCGACGGCCGAAACCGTTGAAGGCTTGAATAGCCTGCTCGCAGATTTGCAGATTTTTTATCAGAACGTCCGCGGCTTCCACTGGAACATCCGCGGATCTGAATTCTTCGAGTTGCACGCCAAATTCGAGGAACTCTACACGGATCTCCAGCTCAAAATCGATGAGGTTGCCGAACGTATCCTCACCCTCGGCGGCCGTCCGTTGCACACCTACGAGGCTTACCTCGCGGCGACCGATGTGCATGCGGTGAAGGACATCTCCAACGGCCCCGAAGCGTTGAAGCATTGCGTGGCTGCGTTTAGTGTTTTGTTGTTACGCGAACGCGCATTGCTCCAGCTCACAGGAGAAGCAGGGGACGAGGGTACCAACGCCCTGATGAGCGACTACATTCGCGAGCAGGAAAAGACGGTCTGGATGTACCGCGCGTATTTGGGCTAAAAAGTTTGCGGCGGTTTGCCGATTGCAATCTCTGCAGTATATTTGCGCCCCATTTGGCCCGTTCGTCCAGGGGTTAGGACGCCAGGTTTTCA
>DJYV01000016.1:8142-18349 GCA_002448555.1 Flavobacteriales bacterium UBA6969 | reverse complement strand
AGGGGTTAGGACGCCAGGTTTTCATCCTGGAAACAGGGGTTCGATTCCCCTACGGGCTACAACAAGAATTCCCCGCTCCGGCAACGGAAGCGGGGATTTCTTATGAACGTAATCCTTGCGAGTCCGGCGGATGCGGACACGGCATTTTACCAGATGGTGTCATCTTCAAGCGTCCTCCTGATTAAGTCTTCGGACTGCTGAGAAACTTCTTTTCGGGTCCAATTCTTTTCAGCTATTTCCGAGGCTGAGATGGGAGTGAGCACCTTGACCACAAGCCGCTTTTTGCGCAATCCCAGAAGATTGGACAAGTGCTGCACGATGGATCCATGCTGCACGAGGTAGGTGAATGTAATCCGCTGCTCCTTGCTAAGTTCATGGCCATTGGCGTGTGTCCATCTGAATGCAATCGGCTGAACTCCTGAACCCGAATCGATCGCGATTTTGAAGAAGGGTGCATGAAAAGGAAGCAGCTCAACGCCATCGTTTGACTTGCCCTCGGGGAAGAAACTCATGTTGACCTTAGATTGCGTAATCATGCTGGTGGCAGGCTGCAGCAGTTCCACAATCGACATGCGTCTGCTCCTGTCCACAAATACGAAGCCAAGAAGTTCCATAACCGAGCCAATGACCTTCATGTTGCGAACGAGCATGTTCGAGATCACCATGCAAGGACTGATAGCCATGTGGAGCAATGAGTCTAAAATCCCCTGGTGGTTGCTTACAACGAGGTGCTGGGAAGAAGGCATTTTACCTTCCACTACCAGCTTCACTCCCACAATCCACATGAGCAATCGAGAGAATGGGTAAATGATAAATCGAACGTTAAACCGAAGGAAGAGGTGCCTCGGAAAAAGGAAGAACACCAACCTTAACAGCAGGCTGAGTAGGACCAAGATGAACAGAGTAAGCATGATGAATACCATGCGAACTTGTGTAAGCATTTTCGAACCCTTGAGGATGGCTTGGTTTGGGGCGGAATCCGTCATTTAGAAAGGAAACAAATCGACTCGAATGCAAATGTAAAAACGTGCGCGTTCGAAACTACGCAAATTCTGACACGCACCTTTCCAGAAGGCGCCTGCAGAAGTCCAACTCGGGACTATTCCGAAATGAATACTTTCTTGCTGGTGCCGTTTTCGTTGCGTCTAATGTAAAGGTGTCCTGTTTCGAGCGTCTGAACTGCGCGCCCCATGACGTCGAAGGTGCCCGAAGTGTTCTCTTGCGCTCCAATTCGTTGTGGACGCTTGAGGGAAAGGCTCGCAGCGCCCATGGGCTTAGGAACAAGAATCCTGTTTGCCAAGTCCGCGGCGATACTCAAACGCTCATTTTGTCTTTATTTTCTTAGGAATCGAAGCACCTTGGGTTCCCGGTTGATGCGATTGAGCTGCAGTGCATAGAGGCCTCCCGGTAGGTGAGATACGTCGACTATACCGCTGCCGATTCCACTTTGGCGATGAATCAGTTTGCCATCGACTCTGAGAATGTCAACCTCCCATGCCTCATTGGCGCTGAGCCCTTGCAATTGGACGGTCGTACTCACAGGATTGGGGAAGATGGATATTGACGAACCGGTCGATTCCGCTTCCGCGACGCTCGACGCAGCGCTTTCGCAAATGACGTAATTCAGGGTGCTTGGCGGAGCTGCGTTGGTGCTCGACTCATCAATGACGATGTCGCCTTCTGGATTCTTCACTGTGTAGCCGCATTGCGTGGGGTAGACGATGGGAGCGGTGACCAGGAAATCGACTTCCCCTTCATCGACGGTGACCACAGCTGTTCGGGTGGAGAATCCGATGTAATCGGCGTACCCGTCTCCGTCAAAATCCGGGTTGAAAAAGATGTTGGCCTCGAGGCCCGATTCAGAGTACACGCCCAAGTTGCCGAAGTACCATCCGTCGCCGGAATCGTCGGTGAAGGTGATTTCAATGAGTCCGCAGGTGGGGTCTTCATCGCACGGGTTCAATCCATAGACATTACAGGGGTCATCTCCGGGCACTCCCCAGTCGTCGCTGCTGAACACTACGTTGCCGTAGTTGTCGGTGATGTAGTAGTCATGGTATTGGCCCCATCCGTCGTCGTTGTACACGACGTCGATTCGATGTCCGATGTCCACCGGAATGGAGAACGACTCGCTTCCCACGTTGAGCATGGTTTCAGAGGCGACTTCGATGCCGTCGGCGAACACGTGCAAAGACGATCCTTCCCAGCCGTCCGGTCCGCCGAATCCGCATGTCATGGTGATGGTCCATGCGCCGCACGTCCCTTCCGGGTCGGGAAAGTCAAACAGCATCACTTCACCCAACGAATGCACGACCCCATTGTATGCCAGCATGTCGGCTTGGATGACAGGAGCGGTGTTGGCCTGAACCCCATTGTCATCAATGGCGATGTTGACGGTACCCGAGTTGTCGTACGAGGCCAAATTCATCCCGTTGAAGAGGTTAGTGCTTTCGTAAACCCCGGGTACGATATGAGCGTCTACAATGTTGTCAATGAATTGGGACGACAGCAAGGCGTCAACGCTCTCAAACCCGTTGGCTTCGGCCATCGCGAAAAAGGCATCATCCGTCGGGGCGAAGACCGTGAAAGGACCTTCGGCCGGTTCGTTGTCGTTCAAAATGGGTTGGCCCCGGAGCGCTTGGTCCAAGCCTTCAGCCAAAAGTGCCTGCTCGAAGATGGTGTGGTCTGGGCTTTGGACGATGACGTCCCAGGTCGTTGCGCTGGGGTAGCCTGCCGGCACCAGGATCTCATCGATAACGTGGATCACGCCATTGAACGCCAGGATGTCTTCATGGAGGACAGTGGCTCCGTTGAGCATGATGCCGCCGTCATCCGCCACTGAAACGGAAAGGTCCTGGCCTTCCACGGTTGGCAGTACAGCGCCATCTTGCAGGTCCTCGGCGAGGAAAACGCCCGGCACCATGTGGTAGCTCAACCCCGCCACCATGCCTTCAGTGAAGTACAGGAGGTCAAAAGAATTCAAATTCATCAACTCCTGAAGCCCTTCGATGGCAGCAGAGTTGGGAAGAAACAACGTGTATTCGTCCAGTCCCTCCAAGTACACGGTTGAACCAGGAAAGCCTCCACTCTGGCCGAAAAACGAACATCCGAAATACGATTGAAAAGCATAAGCGGACGCGTACGCGTCCATGTTTTGATTTTCACCAGAACCCCAGAAGCTCAGCATGACATCGCACAGCGTTTCTGCATCCACAATGATTGTCCCGGTCATGCCCAACTCGGGCTGCACCCCAATGGAAGACGTGTAGGTGTAAACACCCGGTACGTCGAAGGTGACCGTGCCCATGCAGACGCCGTCGATGTTGCCTTCGGTTTCCTCAAGAAAGAAGGAAACGGGGTTGCTCTCTGCCGTGCCGTCCACATTGTGTGTCCCTTCCGCGTTTACGAAGGCGACGGTTTGCCCTACAGAAATGGTGAATTCGCTGGGCGTGAAAAGGAAGTCGGTCAGGTAGACAGTGGCGTCTGCTTCACATTGTGCTTGGGCAACAACGGAATTCAAGCTGGCGCAGATGAGCAGGAGGGGAAGGTGTTTCATTCAACGAGGTTTCTTTGAGATAAACCCACCGCGCATGCGCATGGTGACAGCGGATGGCATCGATTTGTCTCACATTGGTATGAATAACAATAAAATGGGGATGGGGTTCGGTTTGCGAGGTGTCTGGGGAGCTTTCACCCTCAGCTGAGCAACCAATTCCCGATAAACCGCGTTTTGTGCATGAAATTCACCAAATACGTCCCATGAAAAACATCCTCACCCTCTTCTTTCTGACGTTTGCCGTTGCGGTGTCAGCCCAGGATTCCGAACACATCTTCGTGTTGCACTATACCGTAGAAGGGGCAGCGGAGGACGATACCTTATTCGTAGATTTTGAAGCCACTGAGGTGGAAGTCCCGTGGTGGGCAGATACATATACCACTTGGTTTGTTGGCGATTCGGGCTTCGTTGTTTTGCCCTGTGTGGGCCCCAATTACCCAGTAGAACCTGTTGTAACAGTGACCGTTGCTGATTGCAATGTGCCGGGTGCCATGGTGACGGCCATCGCTCAACTTGACACGTCGATCAACCAGGTCAATAGTTACTGGTACAATGCGTACGTGGACATGGTTCCTTGTGAAATGGACGAAGAGGAAGACGATTTCCTGTGGGAGGATTTGGACGAGGACGCCCTTGCCCAATACCTCGATAGCCTGTGCGGAGATCCGCTTAGCAACGATTCGTGGTGGTATTGCGGGTTGCTTGAAAACCTGATCGCATGCCAGGAAGGTGATGAGGAGGCGTGCGATGATTTGGCCGAATGGCTTGAGACAGCGGATTGGTCGTGGTGGCAGGGCACGGATGAAGAAGAGGGGGATTGCAACGTACAATTCATCGTTATGCAAGCCTTTGGGGAGGACTCGGTTTTGATTGCGAACGAGTTGTTTGTGTTCCTGCTGGACTACAACGAGGAGAACGATTACCTCTGGGACTTTGGTGACGAAGGAAGCAGTGAGGACCCCTTTCCGTCTTGGCAGTACGAGACCGACGGTCCTTATGTCCTTTGCTTGACGGTGAGCAACGAGGAGGCGGGTTGTTCGGAGACCTTCTGCACGACGTTGAGTGTGGATTCGCTAGGCTGGATCAATGGATTGCAAGACGGATTTTCGATTCAGGTGTTTGCAGGAGACCCGGGCAACGTTTCGCTCATTGGTGCACCCGAGCCGCTCATTGAAATGCCCCGGGTTTATCCTAACCCTTCAGCGGGAGCCACGGTTCAAGTGGAGTGGAGAGGGCCGTCCCAAGGACCGGTTGCGCTAGGCGTCTACGACATGATTGGAAACGAAGTGCAGCGCCAAGTCATCAACCGCTGGTCTGCTGATGCCGTCTCAACCGTCCATCATGACCTTGCACCGGGCCTGTACATTATCCAGCTGTCGCAGGGCGACGTTATGCGAAGCGTACGGTGGGTAGTTCGCTGAGGGTCACCGGATGAACGGGTTTTCCGTTTTGTAGTCGCGGCGGACATAGTCCAATGCTGCCTGCAGCGCCGTACCCACTTTGGGAGCTTTCTAGAAGTTGATATCCACCGCGCAACTTCTCGCGAGAAGATGTGTTTTAAGGAGAGGTAACAAGATTCACACCTGCTTCGATGAAGTTGAATACCCTTTTCCTGTTGGTCGCACTTGGGTGTGCGCAAGGGGCGCTAGCCCAACATTTTTGTGGCTTTGATGCCTTGCATGCGCTGCACCGTGGAGATGAGGCGGCCTGCAATGACCGCGTCTTCGAGCGTTTGACTGGAAATTTTGGACGAACGGGAGAAACCCTCACCGTGCCCGTCGTGGTCCACATCATCCATAACAACGGACCGGAGAACATCGAAGACGCCCTCGTAATCGATGCCATCGAATTCTTGAACGATGCCTTCTCCAACAACGGATACTACCAAAATGAATGGGGCGTGCAGACGGGCATTCAGTTTTGCTTGGCCGCCGAGGATCAGGAAGGCGCTTTCTCCTCGGGAATTGAGCGGGTAGAATCGGAATTGACCGATGTGCTGGTGCCGGCACAGGAAGTGGACTTGAAGTCTTTGAGCCATTGGGACGCGACGCAGTACCTGAACATTTGGGTGGTAGAAGAAATCACGCGCGAGGCGGACAACGAGGCAGTCGTGGGGTTTGCGACCTTTCCGACAATGCATGGCGAAGCGCTTGACGGCATCGTGGTCGAATCAACGGCCATGGGCGCGTCGCCATCGGCAACTGCGGTATTGGCCCACGAGGTGGGGCATTATTTGGGTTTGTATCACACCTTTCAAAGCGGATGCCCGAACGATGACTGCTTCACCTCGGGCGATTTGGTGTGCGATACCCCGCCGGATGCTGCCGCTTTCAACACCTTGTGCTTCGATGGCACGAACAGCTGTGCCACAGACGAAGACGACGCCAGCGTCAACAATCCGTTCCGCAGCATCGCGCTCGGCGGATTGGGCGATCAGCTTGATATGCAGACCAATTTCATGGACTACGCCAACTTGGCTTGCTTTGAACGGTTCACGGAGGGACAAGCAAACCGCATGCAATCGGTGTTGCTCGAGGTTAGGCCGTCGTTGTTAGAAGGGGACCGCTGCACCGGCCCGTGCGACTTGCCCATTGAGGTGAACATCGCATCCACCCCCTTGGAATTAGAAGTGGGCGGCACGGTTGCATTCACCAATGCTTCGACCAACACCGTCGGGTATGAGTGGTTTGTCGACGGAGCTTCCCAAACGACAACGGCGGACTTCACATTCACCCCGACAGAGCAAGGAGCTTACTCGGTTTCGGTGGTCATGGAAGGTCAAGCACCGGGTTGCACCGAGACTGCCGCTTTTGATGTGGTGGTGACCTGTCCCGTGGAGGCGTCCTTTACGAGCAGTTCCGTGCAGTTCGAAACGGGCGGGGCGCTGGAGGTCGAGAACACCAGCATCGGTGCGACGGCCTACACTTGGTACATCGACGGCCAACCGGTCTCCGAGGAAGAAAACCCCCTCTTCGAGTTTGAGGCTCCAGGTGCCTACACGCTCCAGTTAATGGCTGAGGGACCGACATGTTCGGATTGGTCGGATCCATTGAATTTGTCCGTGGGAACCTGTGCCTCGGGCAATGAAGCGAACCAGTGGTTGTTTTTCAATTCGTTTGGGTCGGCCTATGGACTGGATTTCAATGTGGACCCGCCTGTTCCCGTGCTCGAGAATAACCTGCCACCCAACGCCGATCACTGCAAAACCACCTTGTGCGATGCGTCGGGTGATGTATTGTTCTTGTGCACAGGCACCGAAGTGCTTAACCGAAATTTTGAAGTGATGCCTAACGGAAGTGAACTCCTTGGCAACACTTCCAGCCATTACGGCTCGATAATTGTGCAGCGCCCGGGCGACTCCGACGCATACTTCGTCTTCCATTCGTCTTTGCCAGAGAATGCCGAAGAAGGCGGACTGTATTATTCTTTGATTGATGAAACGTTGGAGGAAGGATTGGGTGATGTGACCTTGAAAAACCAATTTTTGGGAATCTACGGACAAGAGGCATTGACCTGTGTTCGCCACTGCAACCTCGTTGACTTTTGGTTGCTCACGTACGATCAGTTGGAAGGGCGCTATTTGGCATGGCTCGTTACACAAGAGGGCATTGCAACAGACCCGGTGATTTCGGAGCTGTCGCAAGATGTATTCCACACGTTGCCCTTGACCCCGACGGCCAAAGGGAATCGCATCATGCATGGAAACTACCTCATGGATTTCGATGCCTCCACCGGCGCCTTATCCCTGGCGGTTGATTTTGGTTTGAACGATGTGGTGGGGTGGGAATTCAGTGGAAGTGGGCAATACCTCTACCTGTTCATGGGCGAATTTGGAACGAGTATCTACCAAGTTGAACTGAACGACGTGGACGAATCAGACCCCATGGCCGGTGCGAGTCTCATCAATCAGCCAAGCGGGGTCGTCTACTTCTATCCGCAGCGTGCACCCGATGGAAATATTTACATCGAGAACGCATTCGGCGGAGACATCGCCCGCATCGTGGCACCGAATTTACCTGCAGGGCAAGCTGAATTCGAACCGGTCTTTACCAATTTCCAGGCGCTGATCAACAGCTTTGGAAATTACTTCCACCGCTACGTACACGGTGAATCCCTCTTCGTAGAAGGAGCCACTGCGGTATGCGCGGGCTCGCCGCAGCCCTACAGCGTCTATGGAAGCCAGTGCTTGGAAGGGGTCGTCGAGTGGACGGTCGAAGGAGCCGGCTTCACGGAAGTGGCCAACGGTGAAATCCTCGTCGACTTTCCAGCATCGGGAACTGCGGTCATCACGGCGACCATGGCGTTGGCATGCGGTGTGGTCTCCGGTACAATGGAAGTGGAGGTCGCACCCGATCCCGGGCTAGACCTTGGGGCTGATTTTGGTTTGTGCAATGACGGAACGATCCCTCTTTTGGACGCTGGACCTGGGTTTTTGTCGTACGCCTGGAGCACGGGCGAAGACACCCAGACCCTCGAGGTCTCCGCGCCCGGGGTGTACGCGGTGACGGCGGAAACGGCAAATTGCACCGTGACGGATGAGGTGGAAGTGCTTTCAACCGAGGTGACGCCCATCCAACTGGGTCCGGACATTGAACTATGTGACGGCGAAATTGCTGTGTTGGATGCTGGTCTTGGCTACAACGATTACGTGTGGAACGACGGCACCACGGGGTCATTTTTCACCGCCTTCGAGGCCGGTACCTACGCCGTGTCTGCCACGGTGCCCTGTTTGTCTTCGGACACGCTCGTAGTAATGGGGTGCGGCGAAGGCATTGGCCTTGTAATTGAGGAACAGCTTGCGGACGAAATCCGCATTTTCCCCAACCCCAACCGAGGTGCCTTCTCCGTCGTTTGGGGCCCTGAAATCGGTCTGGAGCGATGGTCTATGTACGCGGCCTCCGGCCAACGTGTGGCTTTCGGTCGCGTTGCAGATTCAAACGCCACGATCGTCGACTTGAACTTGGCCCAAGGGCTTTATTTGGTCGAGCTGGAAGGGGCTGCTGGGCGGTTCTGGAAGCGGGTTGTAATCGAGTGATATGCCGCGGGTCAGGTCACAGCATGAACGTATTTTCTGTTTTGTAGTTGCGGCGGACAAAGTCCAATGCTGCTTGCAAGACTGCGCCCATGTTGGGGGACTTCTTGAAGTTGATATCCCCAGTCAGGCTGAACAACTCGTCTTTCATCGGAAAGAGCGGAAGGCTTCGATAGTTCGGTTGTGGGTTGAGTCATCCAGGCAAGTGCATAGGAACCATGATTCATACGCCGAAGGTGGCAAGTAAATGCCTTGAGATAGCATGTGATGGAACAACGCCTTGAAATCATCGTTATCACCAGATTTGGCTGAATCGAAGTCCGTTACGGGCTCCTCGCAAAAGTGGACCGAGAGCATCGATCCGACGTGATTGATCTGGTGTTCAATGGAGAGCTCGCAGAGAACTGTGGCGATGTCTTGAACAAGGCCTCGGCCGTGTGCCTCCAGCTGGCCGTATATTTCCGGATTTTCATTCAACTCTGACAACAATGCATAGCCTGCAGACATTGCCAGGGGGTTGCCAGATAAAGTGCCCGCTTGGTAAACAGGGCCAGTCGGAGCTAGGTGCGACATGATTTCCCGTGGTCCTGCGAAGGCACCAACCGGCAATCCTCCCCCGATGACTTTTCCGAAACACACTAGGTCGGGGGTGACGCCGTACAATGCAGCGGCACCGCCTTTTGACAATCGGAAGCCGGTCATGACCTCGTCGAAAATGAGCAGAGCATTATGCTCAGCGGCGAGCTTACGGAGCCCTTCCAAAAATCCCGATTGCGGGGGAATACATCCCATGTTGCCTGCAACAGGTTCGACGATGATTGCGGCCACTTCACCAGCACTTGATTCGAGTATTGCCGATGTAGAGGCAAGGTCATTGTACTCAGCCAGCAACGTATCCTTGGCAGTGCCTTGGGTTACACCGGGAGAACTTGGGGCGCCGAAAGTCACTGCTCCACTGCCAGCTTGAATCAAGAAAGAGTCTGAGTGGCCATGGTAGCAACCGGCGAATTTGATGATTTTTTCCTTCCCGGTATACCCGCGTGCGAGACGAACGGCACTCATGCATGCTTCCGTTCCTGAACTCACCATTCGAACTTGCTCCACATACGGCACCATGGTGCATACGAGCTCAGCAATTTGGGTTTCCAGTTCGGTAGGTGTCCCAAAAGACGTGCCCTTCTCCGCTGCTTTTTGGATGGCTTCAATCACGGGAGAATAGGCGTGACCGAGAATTTGTGGACCCCACGAGTTGATGTAGTCGATGTACGAGTTTCCGTCGACGTCGGTAAGGTATGCCCCCTTGGCACTGCGCATAAAAATAGGATGTCCACCAACCGACTTGAACGCCCTCACCGGGGAGTTAACGCCTCCGGGAATGCTTCTTTGAGCGCTGGCAAATAGTGAAGAGGAGCGTTCGTATCTCATCATGCGATGTGCTGCGTTGGGAGTTTATTGACGCACCAATCGTTCACCCATTTTTCTAGCGTGTCTATCCATGGATCACTGTCGTTCAGGCAGGGGATGAAATCGTACACTACACCGCCTGCCTCTTCAAAAATTTCGCGATTTTCCATATCCATCTCTTCAATCGTTTCGAGACAATCCGACACAAAAGAGGG
>DJYV01000016.1:0-7744 GCA_002448555.1 Flavobacteriales bacterium UBA6969 | reverse complement strand
AACCAAGGATCGATGCCCAGTCGACTCTGAAAGGTACTTAAGCACTTCTCAATCGGAATATTCAACGCCTTCGCCACAAGCTTGGTCGTTTCGAAGCACTGATGACGGTAGCACTCTTCGTGGGCCTTGCTGGGAGTATTGCAGCATGTGCCATCGATTTTGCAGTGTGAGCCCGTAAGATCGGATTTGCGGATATGGCGTTCTGGAACACCATGGTACGAAAATAGAATGCGGTCATATGCTTCGTGATTCGCAGCTTTCTGAGCAGATGCAGCCATGGCAGCGATGTAACTTTCATCCTTGTAAAATGGGGCAACCCCCTGCACTCGGATTCCCACGTGCTTCTGTTCAATGACCTCTCGCACTTTTTCAACCACGGTCTCCGTTGTTGACATAGCGTACTGGGGGTACAATGGAACAACAAGGACGTCGTCGACACCCAGTTCGGTAAGTTCATTCAAGCCGCGTTCAATACTTGGTTCGCCATAGCGCATACCCAAAACCACGGGAATACCGTCCAGTTTAACTTCAAGTTTGGATTTCACCCGTTCAGAAAACACAATCAAGGGAGAACCTTCGTCGGTCCATACCTTGGCATAGGCTGCTGCTGATTTTTTCGGGCGGGTATTTAGGATGATTCCGCGCACGAGAATGGAACGAAGGGGTTGTGGTAGATCAACCACACGTGGGTCCATGAGGAATTCATCGAGGTAAACCCGCACATCTTCTTTCGTTGGACTTTTGGGTGAACCTAGGTTGATGAGAAAAACCCCTTTTTTCATGCGATTTTGGTGTTTATTTCTTCTGCACGAGGCAAAAGAAATGAAACCACTGTAATCGAGCCATTGTTCTCGTGCATTTTATGCACCTGTGACACTTTCGTTACGATTGAAATAGAAGGTTGGCGAGGACTGGCGGTATTTTTGATTATGCGAAGGATTGAAGAGGCTATGTCTCGCTTTGAAGCAATTAGCATTGCGTTTCACAAGGCGAACTTTGAGACCCGTGAAAAGTTCAGTTTGTCTGAGCCTGATCAGTCTAGCATCATATCAACATTGACAAAGGCTGGGGCACGCGATGTGATGATTCTTGCGACATGCAACCGTGTGGAATGCTACTGGACATACCTCGCGAAGAAAGAGGTAGAATCAACTTTACGTGAATTCATTGATGTAAAACAAAACGTTTGGAAGTCATCGTGCCGGCACATGTCTGGCCCAGCAGCGGCAAAACACCTGTTTCGCGTTGCTTGCGCTTTGGAATCCCAAATCGTCGGAGACACAGAAATAACAGGTCAGCTCAAGGTGGCATTCAGACGCACGCAACAATTAGGAACGCCTATCCCCTTTCTAGACCGAGTGGTCTCATCCGCGCTGAAAGCCGGTAAGAGAGTGAAGGCAGAAACGGGGATCAGTTCCGGCGCGACTTCTGTAGCATTCAGTGCCATTCATTACTTGCGGTCTGAATTATCCAATCTCGAAGCGGTCAATGTTGTGTTGTTTGGCCTAGGTAAGTTGGGCCGAAATACGTGCAAGAATTTGGCGAAACATGCTCGTAGCGCTTCCATTACAGTCATCAATCGGGATGAAAGCAAATCAGATTCAGCTGCTGCGGAACACGGTTTTCGGAGTCGTTCCATTGACAGCTTGGAAGCCACCGTTCGAGGCGCTCGGGTTTTGATTGTGGCAACAGGCGCACAGGGTTATACCGTGCCACGCGAAATGGTTGGTGAGCAACAGGAATTATTGATCTTGGACATGAGTATGCCAAGAAATGTGGATCCAGAAGTGGGACATTTACCGGGTGTCACCTTATTGAACGTTGATGAAATCAGTGCATATGCGAAACAGCAGCTTGCAGCGCGCCGAGACCACATTCCCCAGGCCAATGCAATCGTAGAAGAAGAATTCACCAGTTTTGACACGTGGGTGCAGACACAAAAAGTCGCGCCGTTGTTGGGCATGGTGGCTCAGAATTTAAAGCGTTACCGTGATATTGAATTGAGTCGGATGCAGAGTGAGAAGGACATAGAGACGGATTCTGTGGTTCATTTGACGGATAGACTGATACAGAAAGTAACCAATCAAGTAGCATCGTATTTACGCAACCAGAGTGGCTCAGTAGAAGACGACATGGATGTGCTCCAACGGGTGTTCGATAGCCAAAACGGAACAGCATGATGGTGCGAATCGGATCGCGTGGAAGCAACCTCGCGTTATTCCAAGCTCGCACGGTGGCCAATGCGTTGCATTCGATAGGAGTCGACACAGAGATTTGCGTCATTCAAACGAAGGGCGATCGAATTCAAGACCGGTCCTTGCAGGCCATGGGCACGGGAATCTTCACTAAGGCATTGGATGATGCATTGATATCGGGCGAGGTGGATGTAGCTGTGCACAGCATGAAAGATGTACCTACGCAACTTTTGCCAGATTTGGAAATTTTTGCTGTTCTCGAAAGAGGTACTCACCATGATGTCTTGGTTGGCAATGACGTTGATTCGAATATAGTTGCTACGGGCAGTATTCGGAGAAAAGCACAATGGTTACACCGCCATCCGCATCATCAAATCGTGGGGCTTCGAGGGAATGTGGAGACGCGGTTAGCACGGGTCGCCAGTAACCCGTGGAGAGGGGGCGTGTTTGCTGCTGCGGGTTTAGAACGGTTGCAGTTTCGCGGAGACGAGCGCGAAGTCGTGGACTTGGATTGGATGGTGGCTGCGCCCGCACAAGGAGCAATTGTCGTAATCGGGCGCAAGGGGAACGAGGAGATAAAGCAACAGATCGCTCACCTGAACCATGCACCTTCTCAATTGGCAACATCCATTGAGCGTGCGTTTTTGTTTGCACTTGAGGGCGGATGTTCTGCTCCGATTGGCGCTCACGCGAAGGTAGAGGGTCAGGAAGTCCAATTTACTGGATGCTTGACTGCACTGGACGGTTCTCAAGAAATACGGATTGAGCGGTCGGATGATTGTGCTCGCCCGGAATTGGGGATTCTGTGGGCACAAGAATTATTGAACAATGGGGGGCGTGCAATCATCGAAGCCATCAAAGCCAATGAGCATGGATCGGATTAGTGTGGTGTCGACTAAAACTTTGTCCGCTGAATCGATCCAAAAGCTATCGGATGCTGGGATGGATTGCTCAGCCCATGATTTTGTTCGTATTGCGCCCAGAAAGCAGTTTGATCCTGTACAGCACGAAACGGTTCTAGTCACCAGCCAGAACGCGCTGCATGGTTGCGACTGGGTAGGGCGCACTGTCCTTTGCGTTGGTGAAGGCACTGCGGAGCAATTGAGCGAACGTGGAGCCCAGGTGCACTCGATCCACACCGATGCCAACTCACTCATGTGTGATGCCTTACGCCTTGACCTGCCATGTACCTTCATTTGTGGGTCGACTCGGATGCCGACCATAGAGAATGGGTTTGCGAAGGCTGGACGTTCCTTGCAAATTGTTGAAGTCTATGACACCTTATTGAATGGGATCAGAGTGAAGCCAGATGTAGATGCTGTTATGTTTTTCAGTCCTTCCGGTGTGAGGAGTTTTCATGCCGTGAATTCTAGCCAGCCAAGGGCCTTTTGCATTGGTCCGACAACGGCCGAAGCGGCTCGAACTTTTGGCCACGAAGCCTTGTTTGTTACACATCCCACACGAGAACGCGTTGTTGACCTCGTAATCGCAACACTACGACCATGAACCACCTGTTTTTGAAAGCACTAGAAGGTGAATCTGTTGAGAGACCCCCTGTTTGGATTATGCGCCAGGCGGGACGGTACTTGCCAGACTTCATGAAGCTCAAGGCGAAATATGATTTCTTCACTCGGTGTCAGACCCCTGAGTTGGCGACGGAAATAACGGTCATGCCCATTGATCAGATTGGTACCGATGCGGCCATTTTATTTTCAGATATCCTCGTTGTTCCCCAGGCCATGGGGCTTTTATTTGAAATGAAACCTGGACAGGGTCCGTATTTGGCAAATCCAGTTCGCAGTGTAGCGCATGTTTCAGCAGTTCCTGTTCCGGATGTTGAGTCTGAATTATCTTATGTTATGGACGCCATTCGCATGACGAAAAAGGCATTGAATGACCGTGTCCCATTGATTGGATTTGCCGGCTCACCCTGGACAATCTTCTGTTATTCTGTTCAAGGTCAAGGGAGTCGAAACTTTGACATTGCCAAGTCTTTTGCGTACACCGAAGCCGAAGCGGCTCACGTGCTTTTGCAAAAGATCACGGATACGACCATTGCTTACCTCAAAGCAAAGGTTCGAAACGGTGTTGATGCGGTGCAGCTATTCGATTCTTGGGGCGGGGTGCTTTCCCCAGCGGACTGGGAGGTGTATTCGGGTCGCTACATGCGTCAAATTGTCGCAGCGTTGAAAGATGACGCACCCGTTATCGTGTTCGCTAAAGGCTGTGGGCACTCCCTCACTGAAATGCGTGATTGGGGCGCGAAAGCATTGGGTTTGGACTGGACCATCACGCCCGAAGAGGCCCGTTTAAAAGCGGGCAACGCTATCACCTTACAAGGTAATTTTGATCCAGTAAGGTTGATGTCGAGTCCGCAATTCATTCAGCGTATGGTCAAAGAAATGATTGATGCGTTCGGTAAGGATCGGTACATTGTGAATCTCGGCCATGGGATCCTCCCCAATATTCCTGTTCCTCACGTTCAGGCATTTGTTGAAGCAGTCAAATCTTACACGCCTCCAGCATGAATTTAACTGAACGTCCCCGTAGACTTCGGAAGTCTGGTTTCTTGCGAGAACTGGTCGCAGAACACCGCGTGACGGTTAATGACTTCATCACGCCATTGTTCATCACTGCAGGCAGCGGTATCGAAGTTGAAATTTCTTCGATGCCGGGTTATTTCAAGCGCAGTTTGGATCTTACCGTAGAACATGCGAAGCTCCTTCGCGACTGTGGTCTCAAATGCCTGCTGCTTTTTGCACAGGTGGACGACGGGCTAAAGGACAATACAGGCGCGGAGGCTTTGAATCCAGACGGATTGATGCAAGAGGCCGTCAGGGCATTGAAACGTGCTGTTCCTGATGTCATTTTGATGACAGATGTCGCTCTGGATCCCTTTTCTTCATTTGGTCACGACGGCATTGTCCGAGAGGGTGAAATCGTGAATGACCCAACGGTTGAGGTCTTAACGGCCATGGCAATCAGTCATGCTCAAGCAGGCGTTGATTTTGTTGCTCCCAGTGATATGATGGATGGCCGTGTGGGTGCTATTCGAGCGGGTCTAGATGGTACAGGTTTCCACGATGTCGGAATTTTGAGTTACAGCGCTAAGTATGCTTCATGTTTTTACGGTCCCTTCCGTGACGCCCTCGATTCTGCGCCTGGCTTTGGAGACAAACGAACGTATCAGATGGATCCTGCAAACGGTCGGGAAGCATTGCGCGAAGTTTCGCTCGATATTGAAGAAGGCGCGGATATTGTCATGGTCAAGCCAGGCTTACCCTATTTGGATGTATTATCCCAGGTAAAAGAAATCTCATCCGTCCCCGTCGCGGCTTACCAGGTCAGTGGAGAATACGCTATGATCAAGGCTGCGGCTGCTCAGGGATGGGTTAACGAAGAGGCTGCCATATTGGAGTCATTGTTGTCGTTCAAGCGTGCGGGTGCCGACCTCATTGCGACTTATTTCGGTTTGGATTTTGCACAAATGGAGCACTGATGACCTTTGAAAAACATTTGATTCGCAAGTACAATGTTCCGGGCCCCCGCTACACGAGCTACCCGACTGTACCTTATTGGAAAAGCGATACGTTCGATACGGACAAATGGTTGGCAAGCGTGGCGACGGCGTTTACTGAATCCAATGATGAAGAAGGCATCAGTGTTTATATCCACCTGCCATTCTGTGAATCACTGTGTACTTTTTGTGGGTGCCACAAGCACATTACCAAACGGCATTCCGCGGAGTCTCCATATGTCAAAGCTGTGCTGGCTGAATGGAAGAGTTATCTGCGTGTTTTCGGCGCCAGACCCCGCATCAAGGAGCTGCATTTAGGCGGAGGTACACCTACTTTCTTTTCGCCAGACCATTTGCGTGATTTGATTGAGGGTTTGTTTGAACACGCGGACCCATGTGAGGCACCGCTTTACAGTTTTGAGGCCCATCCGAACAACACTACGCGCGCTCACCTTGAAGTTTTGCATTCACTTGGATTTACCCGAAATAGTTTCGGTATCCAGGATTATGATCCTGTTGTGCAAAAGGCCATCAACCGCATTCAGTCTTTCGAAGACGTGCGCGCAGTCACTGAGATGAGCCGTGAAGTAGGGTATCAGTCTGTCAGCCATGATCTGGTGTTTGGTCTTCCACACCAATCGGAGTCTGCCATGCAGCGCACAATTGATTTGACTGCTGAATTGCGACCAGATCGCATCGCCTTTTACAGCTATGCCCATGTTCCCTGGATCAAGGGGACCGGCCAGCGAGGCTATGATGAAAAAGATTTGCCGTCTAATGAGGGGAAACGGAAGCTCTATGAAATCGGAAAAGAGCGGTTTCTGGCCCTGGGCTATGAGGAGATAGGCATGGACCATTTTGCCTTGCCAGAAGACACCCTGGCCAGGGCTTATCACTCGGGTTCATTGCACCGGAATTTCATGGGGTATACTTCAGGAAAAACGCGATTGATGGTTGGGTTGGGGATGTCATCAATCAGCGATTCTTGGGGGGGATTCGCTCAGAATGTGAAAACTGTTGCCGCATATGAGAATCAGGCCTTAAAGAATGAAATACCAGTATTTCGAGGTCATATGTTGAGCAATGAGGACCTCGTAATTCGTAAACACATCTTGCAACTCATGTGTCAGTTCCAAACTTCATTCGAATCCGAGGTGGACCGTTTCCCGGATATGCAGACTTGCCTTGAGAAACTAGACGAGATGGAAAAAGATGGGTTGGTCCAGCGTGACGGCTTTCAATTAACCGTCACACCGAAAGGACGCCCGTTTGTTCGCAACGTTTGCATGGCCCTAGACCTAGAATTGCTTCGAAAGGCACCGACGACCAAGGTGTTTTCAATGACGGTCTGAGATTGACTCAGTCGTTCTCGTTTTTTTGACGGTATTTCTTGTACCGTGCTATGGCATAAGCTAATCCGACGGTCAATAACAACAACCCGCTACCGAACCACATCCAGTTGGTTGTTGTTTTCAAGACGACCAAAAAAACAATTCCGAACAGGAAAAGTGTAGCCAGTTCATTCCACATCCGGAGCCCATAGGACGACATTCGGCATGTGTCGTTCAAGCATTGACTCACCAAGCGGTGAGTGTATCCGTGGTATGCATAAAGCAATAAAACGAGAGCGAGCTTCATATGCATCCAGGGTTGCTGGAGAAAGCCTGGTATCTGCCACACTAAACTCGTTCCGAGCAGGGCAGTGATAATGGCCGATGGCCACGTAATGCCCATCCACAAGCGGCGGCTCATCAATTTGAGTTGGGGCACAAGGATCTCACGTTCTGCATCATTGCGTTGATTGCCTTCTTGGATGTAAATCAGCAGCCGAACGATGTAAAACAGCCCTGCAAACCAGGTGACCACAAAAATTATATGAAGTGCTTTGAGGACAGCGTAGCTCATGGGAGTGGCTTCGTTTCAAAGGTCGTTTAATTCGCCAAGTTCACGCAATGGACCGGTACCAAAGTTCTACTCCATGGTACAAGATGGTACTCCATTCACGTGGGGCTCAATTTTGACGAATCCACCG
>DJYV01000006.1 GCA_002448555.1 Flavobacteriales bacterium UBA6969 | reverse complement strand
GTGGTGTCGCTCGACATCATCAAACGCGCCGGTGAAAACCTCATCGCGGCTTCCGATGGCATCAACCGCATCATAGCCGATGCCGAGGCGTCCTACCTCCCTTCCAACCTCAACGTCAGCATCACCAACGACCAATCCGACCAAACCCGGACGCAGGTAGAGGAGCTGCAGAACTCGATCATCTTCGGGGTCTTGCTCGTGGTTGGCGTCTTGTTGTTCTTCCTCGGGCTGCGCAACGCCCTCTTCGTCGGGGTCGCCATTCCGCTGTCAATGTTCATGTCGTTCATGATCCTCAGCGCACTGGGCATCACCTTCAATGTGATGGTTCTGTTCTCGCTGGTACTGGCGCTCGGCATGTTGGTGGACAATGGCATTGTGGTCGTGGAGAATGTCTATCGTTTGATGGATGAAGGCAAATCCGCCATCGCCGCCGCGAAACTCGGTGTGGGTGAGGTGGCTTGGCCCATCATCGCCTCTACGGCAACCACGCTGGCTGCGTTTATGCCGCTTGCCATTTGGCCGGGTTTGATCGGGGAGTTCATGAAGTATTTGCCCATCACGCTCATTGTCGTTTTGAGCTCGTCGTTGTTTGTGGCGCTGGTCATCAACCCAGTTTTGACTTCGGTGTTCATGCGTGTGGGCGAGGAAGCCGTAAACAAGCGCCGTTCCAACCGGGTGAGCCTGTCGCTGGCCGGTTTTGGTGTGGTGTTCTTGGTACTGGGCGCGACAGCCTTTGGCAATGTGCTCATCATCGCGGGTTTGATGACGGCGTTGAATGCGCACGTATTGAGCCCGGCTACCCGGGTCTTCCAGAACCGGTTCTTGCCGCGCCTGGAACGAGGCTACGAGCGGTTCTTGCGGTTTGCTTTGGCCAAACGCCGACCCTGGTTTTTCTTCTTCGGAACGGCCGGCTTGATGGTGGTGGCGTTTGCGCTTCTCGGCGCATTCCCGCCCAAGGTTGAGTTCTTCCCCAGCAACGAGCCGCAGTACCTGAACATTTTCATCACCAAGCCGATTGGCACGGACATCGAGGAGACCAACCGCGTCACGCGCGAGATTGAAGACATGGTGCTCGAAGTGCTCGACGAGGACCGCTTCAAGCGCCTCAACCCGGAGACGGGTGAGCTCGAGTCTTACATGGCCAACTCGGTCATCGGTCAGGTAGGCAACGGTACGAGTGATCCGCAAGAGGGCCCGTCGTTGGGGAACACCCCGCACAAGGCCCGCATCGTGGTGAACTTCGTGAAGTTCCAAGAGCGCCAAGGGCAATCGACCCGCGACATGCTGCGCGCCGTGCGCGAGCGGTTGAGCGGCTACCCAGAAGCGGAAATCGTGGTGACCAAAAACTCCGACGGACCGCCCCAAGGTCCGCCGATCAACATCGAAATCCGCGGTGAAGACTACGACGATGTGTTGGCCGCAGCCACTTCCATGCGTCAATACCTCCGTAGCTTGGACGTAGCTGGAGTCGAAGAATTGAAAATTGACGTTGATAAGCGCAAGCCCGAACTCCCGATCACCATCGACCGAGAGAAGGCCCGGCGCTACGGACTGTCCACCCAGAACATCGGATACACCATTCGAACGGCCCTCTTCGGGCGCGAGGTCAGCTCCTACAAGGACGGCGAGGACGACTACCCGATCAACGTTCGCTTCGAAGAGTCGGCCCGCAACAACGTCGACGCCTTGATGAACCAGAAGGTCATTTTCCGCAGTGCGTCCGATGGCCAGATCAAAGAAGTGCCGATCAGCGCTGTGGCAACAGCCGTGCGCAGCACAACGTTCAGCAGCGTGAAGCGGAAAGACCTTGATCGCATCATCACCCTCAGCTCGAACGTGCTCGAAGGTGCCAACGCCAATGAGATTGTTGCGCAAATGGAATCGGCCTTGGACGGATTTGAGGTCCCCAACGGCGTGCGGTTTGCGTTTACCGGTCAGCAGGAAGAGCAGGCCAAGGAGTTGGCGTTTTTGTCGCGCGCTCTGCTGCTTGCGCTGTTTTTGATTGTTTTGATCATTGTGGCCCAGTTCAACTCCATCACCACCCCGTTCATCATCGGGTTCAGCGTGTTCTTCAGCTTGATTGGGGTGCTCCTCGGGTTGGTCATTTTCCAGATGGATTTTGTCATCATCATGACCATGATTGGCATCATCTCGCTGGCCGGTGTCGTGGTGAACAATGCCATCGTTCTGATCGATTACACGGACTTGATACGCGAACGCAAACGGCGGGAACAGAACGTGGACAGCCACTTGCCCTTCAGTGAAGTGGTGGAATCCATTGTCTCGGGGGGGCGCACCCGTTTGCGGCCTGTATTGCTCACCGCCATTACGACCGTCCTCGGCTTGTTGCCGTTGGCGATCGGCTTGAACATTGATTTCGTCACCTTGGTCACGGAGTACGACCCGCGGATTTACATCGGTGGGGACAACAACGTGTTCTGGAAACCGATGAGCTGGGCCATCATCTACGGCTTGACGTTTGCCACCTTCTTGACGCTGATCATTGTGCCCGTCATGTACTGGTGGATCACGCGGATGCAGTACAAGTACTTCCTGAAGGAGGCGGTCTGAAGTCAGCCGCCACGCTGTTCCCGAAGCACCCGCGTAGGGATGCGCGACAGAATTTCATAGGCAATCGTTCCGGCCGCCGCTGCGACATCCTCGATGGGCAGTTGGCGGCCGAACAGTTCCACGCTGTCTCCGACCCGGGCGCCGGGAACGGACGTGACATCAACCATGGTCATGTCCATGCACACCTTGCCGACAACGGGCACACGTTCGCCTCGAACCACCACGTGCCCGCGTCCATTGGAGAGGCTTCGCGGGTATCCGTCCGCATAGCCAACGGGCAGGGTGGCGAGGATGCGTTCATGGTTGGCGGCATCCTCCAGCCCGTAGCCGACCCCTTCGTTGGGCGGGATGCGGTGCAGGGATGCAATCGCGGTTTCGAAATGCACAACGGGCTTGAGGTCCATGTCGCTGGCCGGCACCACGCCGAGCAAAGCAATTCCGACCCGCACATAATCCCCAGCCGCATCGGGAAAGCGCATCAATCCAGACGAGTTGAGCAGGTGGGTTTTGATGCGAGGGCGCACCGTTCGAAGGGCCGCCGCCGCTTGGTCGAACGCGTTGACTTGGCGGCGTGTGGCGTCGTCTTGGTCGGGTCGGTCCGCGCACGCCAGGTGGCTGAACACGCTTTTCACATCGACTTGCGCATGCCCTGCGACGCGGAGCAACGCCGGGTCATCGGGGGCAAACCCCAACCGGTGCATGCCCGTATCGACTTTGAGGTGGATGGGCCAAGGGGCTTCGGGTTGCCCGAGTTCACGGACCAACGCTTCGAACTGTTCTTCGGAGTGAACAGTGGGCTCCAATCGGTGCTGAAGCAAGGCCGCAAAGGTGTCGGGTGTGGGGTTCAAAACAAGGATGCGGCTGGTGATGCCGTGCGCACGCAATTCCACCCCTTCTTCTGTACAGGCGACAGCGACCAAGGGCACGCGGTGAAACTCGAGCACCCGCGCGATCGCTGCTGCGTGTGTTCCGTACCCGCTCGCCTTGATGACGCCGATGAGGTCCGTACCGCTCGGGCATTGGCTGCGGATGTACCGGCGAAGCTGTTGCAGGTTGTGGGTCAAGGCTTCCAAATCGAGCACCAACCGCGTGGTGTGCCCGCGTTGCACCAAGGCATCCGTGAGCCGTTCGAATCGCTCGGCGCGCGGACCCTTCACCAGCACGTGGTGTCCATGAAAGGGGTCGTCTTCTCCCTGCAACGCGTTCAACGCCTCTTCAGCTGAAGCCAATTGCCGCCAGGGCTGTGCTCCCTCAGCTCCCCATGCAGGACCAATGGCCCACACGGTGTCGATGCCGCTGCCGGCAATCAAAGCATTCAGCCGAGCGATGCCGTCGGCATTCATGCCGGGCACCGGACCTATGATCGCGCCTTTTTTGGCGTTACCAGGGATGCGTTTCAGATCGTTCAACGCGAGCCCCAAGGCATCCCAATCGTTGGTGTAGGCATCGGAGAGCACCCACATACCGTCGCCTTTTCGAATGCGCTGCATGCGGTGTTCCAGGTCCCTGAACCGGTCGAGCGCGCCACTGACTTCTTCGACAGGAACGCCCCACACCAATCCCACCAGCGCAGCGGTCATGGCATTGCGGTAGCCCATTTCATCTGAAAAAGGCAAGGACCAGCTCAACCGTTGGCCTCCGTATTCTGCCGCTACGACCCTTCCGTCACCTTGCAGTGTGCTGGATACGTGAAGGGCATCGTGTTGGGATTCCCCCCATGTGTGGACGGTGATGCCTTGTGAGCGGAGTTGTTGCGCGGCGGCATCGAGGTAGCCCGGCATGGCGACCCAGTCGCAGCCATTGAACAGCGCGAGTTTTTCGTCGCGCAGGGCATCGGAGCTGGCGAAGTTTTCGAGGTGGGCTTCGCCGAGGTGGGTGAGGACACCTACGTTTGGGCCGATGCAGTTGGCGAGTCGTGGCATTTCACCGGGGTGGCTGACGCCGGCTTCGACGACGCCCCACTCATGATAAGGCGTCAATTCTGCCAGGGCCAGGGGAACGCCGACTTGGCTGTTGTAGCTGCGCGGACTGCCAAAAGCGACGGTGCGCGGAGCGATCAGTTGCAGCAGCCATTCCTTGACGGTGGTTTTGCCGTTGCTCCCCGTGATGGCGATGATGGACGTTCCGCATGCGTCGCGCCATTGCCGGGAGAGCGATTGCCAAGCGGCGATGGGATCGGCGCACCTTACGACATCGGATTCCGGCAGGTCGGGTAGTTGCGCGGAGTCGCTGACCAGGAAGTAACGTGCGCCATTGGCGTGGGCTTCTTCGAGGAATGCGTGGCCGTCGTGCCAATTACCTGGGAGCGCCACAAATGCTCGGGCTCCAGGCTTGGCAGTTTCAAGCGCCCGGGAATCTTGGGTGATGAATAAGGGGGTGCCCGCTGGAATGGGCCCGCTGGCCGTGGTCATGGCGTGTACAGTTGAGGCGTGCTCGAGCCACGCCTTCCATGCTCCAACGGTCATTCGGCCGAGGGTTCGCTGCGATCTGCTTGCTTCCGCGCTTCGACGAAAGCCTGACGGGTCAGCGGGATGTAGCGGTCTTTCTCACCGATTTCCACGGTGCTTTCGCCGCCCGCGACGCGGTGCGAAAAATGCGCCGGTCGCCCAGTTTCCATGCAAACGGCGTGGAGTTTGGTCACTTCTTCCGCCAAGGCCAGCAGCTCGGGCATGACACCAAACGGAATGCCTTTGAAATCCAAGTCCAGTCCGGCAGCGATGACCCGGATGCCGTTGTTGGCGAGGGTGACGCACGTGGCGGGCAGTTCGGCATCAAAGAATTGCGCCTCGTCAATGGCAACCACGGTTACCGGGCGCGGCTGAGCACGCAAATAATCGAGGATGCCTTGGCTTGAACTGACGGTGACCGACGGCAAGGCATTTGAATCGTGGGAGGTCACGTGGCTTTTCTGGTAACGCGTGTCGGTCGTCGGCTTGAAAATCACCGTGGGCTGGGTGGCAATTTGAGCGCGGCGTACCCGGCGGAGCAGCTCTTCGGTTTTGCCCGAGAACATCGGCCCGCACACGACCTCAATGCGGCCTTCGCCGAGTCCGGTGTGTTGCAGGGGAGAATGTTCTTCGTGGGGAACCATGCGGCGATTAATATTGTGTTCGAAATTAGGCAGTCCCTACTTTGCAGACGTAAGAATTGGATTCATTTTTGAAAAACCACAGAGCATGCGAATATTCCTTTTGTCCCTTGCTGTGACCATCGCCTTGGTTGGATGCACGCGCACTCCCGGCGAGGGCGGCATCGCTACCGTAACGGGTAACGTGGAACTCGAGCAACGCATTGTCATTACGAATCCAGCCAACGCCGTGGTCGTGCCGGCCGCAGATGAGGACGTATTCATCACGTACGGCGATCGGGTGGGGCCGGACGACCGGGTGCAAACCAACTTCGACGGGGAATTTGCGTTTTACGGTTTGCGGCCCGGCGCGTACACCGTGTATGTGTTCAGCGAGGACACCTTGCCGCCGTTCAACAACGCTCCGGACATCGCCATCGTTCGGGAGTTTGAAATTGAGGCGGGTGAAGAAGCTGTGGACATAGGGGCCTTGCGCATTTACAAGGACATTTGAGCACTGTGCGCGGCATCGTACTTCTTGCGTGCGCCGTATTTGCCCTTTCGGCAAGCGGCCAATACACTGACACGGAGTGCTGGGTGGGAACCGGTGTGGGCCAATCCCTCAACAAAACCTGGTCGTGGTCGTTGCAGTGGGAAAATCGCTGGACGCAGGGAGCTTCATGGCATGATCAGGGGTTGGTGGACGCGGCATTGGAATACCGGCTCAACAAGCATTGGGACCTCAATGTGCAGTGGCGATTTTCCGAGCGCCAGCAGCTGGACGGAGGTTACACCGCTCGCCGCCGGGTTGCGCTGCGCGCCATAGGTCGTTGGAAAACAGAGCAAGGCAAGTGGAAGGTACGCATCATGACCACCGAGAACTGGGCGGCGCGCCCGTGGTTCAGCGGCCCGCGTCCAGAAGGGCAGGCTGACCCGTTGACGCCGACGGTTCGTTCGCGCGCGGCATACGGCCGCCGAATCACGAAACGGCTCGACGCGGAACTGAGCTGGGAGGTATTTTATCGGCAGGACGGCAAGTGGAGTGAGCGTTGGCAAGCGAGTTTGGGCGCCGAGCTGTCGAAACGATGGGACGTGGAATTGGCCTACTTGTGGGGCAACGAATGGATGGATCCGGACCCGTGGCGATCCCACGTACTGCGTATCCAGACGTCCTACACCCTGCGCAAGCCGGACCAGCCGTTCAAGCGCCTCCCGCCGACCCGGGCCTACGCATCGGGCCAACGCACCAAACTCAGCGGAACGTGTGCGGTGTGCACGGCGGAGCAGATTCGCATTACCGAAGTCCATGCCAAGGGCGACCCGGCGGATTACATTGAGGTGCAGAACGCCTCCGACGCGGTATGTTCGCTGGAGGGATGGCGCATCACGGATGATTTGACCGAAGTGGGTTGGGAGCTGCCAGTGGGGTGTTTGGAGCCGGGCGCGGTGGTCTTGGGGTACGAAAAAGGCAGAGGCGGATTTCCGTTTGGCCTATCCGCTTCGGGTGAAGTGCTGTTTCTCCTAGATTCAGCGGGCGATGTGAAGCGGCAAATTCAGGTGTTGCGGACCGTGGAGAATCGAGCCCAGGGCCCGGGAAATTCGGGCAATTGGTCGTTTGTGGAGCCCTCGCCAGGAAAGGTGAAATCGGACAATTAACCGATTCCCGAATTTTTGTCCACAAGATGGCTTGGGTTGTAAACATCCGTTTGCTATCTTCGCACCCCCAATTTTTGGGAGAATTTGAACATTCAAAACACGGAGCTGTGGATACTTTGAGCTACAAAACCGTCTCCATTAACAAGGAGAACGCTGATAAGAAGTGGTTGCTCGTCGATGCTGAGGGCCAAACCTTGGGCCGTTTGGCGTCTGAAGTCGCTAAGCACCTGCGCGGCAAGCACAAGCCAAATTTCACCCCACACGCAGACTGCGGTGACTACGTGATCGTTGTCAATGCAGAGAAGGTGGTTTTGACTGGAAACAAGTGGGACCAGAAGGAGTACATCCGCTACACGGGCTACCCCGGAGGTCAGCGCACACGCACTGCCAAGGAGCAGTTGAAGCGCAAGCCATTTGCTTTGGTGGAAGATGCGGTACGCGGCATGCTCCCCAAGAACTCACTGGGACGCGAAATGTTCCGCAACCTGCATGTATATGTAGGTCCTGACCACAAACACGAAGCTCAGCAGCCTGAGCAAATCAAATTCGCTTGATTCAAGCTTGATCATCACACCGCATGGAAGTAATCAATACATCTGGCCGACGTAAGACCGCAGTAGCGCGTCTCTACATGAAGCCTGGAAAGGGCAGCGTCACCATCAATAAGAAGGACGCGAACGACTATTTCACCACATCTGTGTTGCAATACAAAATCAACCAGCCCTTCATGTTGACAGAGACTGCTGGCCAGTACGACGTTCAAGTGAACGTTGACGGCGGCGGCATCACCGGTCAAGCGGAGGCGGTGCGATTGGCCATCTCCAAAGCACTCATCGAGGTCAACCCCGAATGGAAGCCCACGTTGAAGCAGGTCGGTTTGACCACACGCGATCCCCGTATGGTGGAGCGCAAGAAGTTCGGTCAGAAGAAAGCGCGTAAGAAGACTCAGTTCTCTAAGCGTTAATGGCTGGATTCCCTCCAGAAATTATTTAATCAACATACTGTTTAGCATCCAAACCCGCCGGACTCGTTCACTTCGAATGGCTACCCGCGAGTTGCTTAAACCAGGAACGTAAACACATGGAAAAATTAACCTTCGAGCAAATGCTCCAAGCCGGAGTTCACTTCGGCCACCTCAAGCGCAAGTGGAACCCCCACATGGCGCCCTTCATCTTCACCGAGAAGAAAGGCATCCACATCATTGACCTGCACAAGACCGGCGTCAAGCTGGACGAAGCGGCGTCAGCGATGAAGCAAATCGCCAAGAGCGGAAAGAAAATCCTCTTCGTGGCGACCAAGAAACAAGCCAAGTCCATCGTCGCTGAGCGCGTGGCTGCCATCGGCATGCCGTACGTAACGGAACGTTGGTCTGGAGGGATGTTGACCAACTTCGCGACCATCCGTAAGGCGGTCCGCAAGATGTCCCAGATCGACAAGATGGAGCAGGACGGTACGTTGAACACCCTGTCGAAGCGTGAGCGTCTGCAGGTCAGCCGTAAACGCGCCAAGCTCGAAAAGAACCTCGGTTCAATCTCCGACTTGACCCGCATCCCAGCGGCCATTTTCATCGTGGACGTGATGAAGGAGCACATCGCCCTGGCGGAAGCCAAGAAGTTGGGCATCCCCGTGTTTGCTATGGTGGACACCAACTCCGACCCTCGCCCAGTGGACTTCCCCATCCCATCCAATGACGATGCGGGACGTTCCATCGCCCTCGTTATGGACGTTTTGGCGCAAGCTGTAGCAGAAGGATTGCAGGAGCGCAAGGCCGATAAGGACCAGGCGGAAGCTCAGGCGGCTGCCAAGAAAAACAAGGCGGAAGCTCCTGCAGAAGCAGCAGCCCCCGCTGAGGAGGCGCCAGCAGCAGAAGCTCCAGCTGAAGAAGCGGCCCCCGCTGAGAAGGCACCAGCAGCCGAAGCTCCAGCTGAAGAAGCGGCCCCGGCTGAAGAAGCTCCTGCAGCAGAAGCTCCAGCTGAAGAAGCGGCCCCGGCTGAAGAAACTCCAGCCAGCGAAGAAGGAGAAGCACCTGCCGCTGAGGAGAAATAAGTCGGAACATTAGCTGACAAATACAGATAGAGATGAGCATTACAGCAGCAGAAGTAAACAAGCTCCGTAAGCAAACCGGAGCGGGTATGATGGATTGCAAAAAGGCCCTCACCGAAGCGGAGGGTGATTTCGATAAAGCCATTGAAATCCTGCGCCTCAAAGGCCAGAAGGTTGCGGCCAAGCGCGGCGACCGCGAGACATCTGAAGGTGCCGTTCTCGCCACTGCCAATGCAGCGGGTGACTTCGGTGTGTTGGTATCCTTGAATTGCGAAACGGACTTCGTTGCGAAGAATGACGAGTTTGTAGGCGTTGCGACCAATATCATGAACGTTGCACTCGAGGGAAGCATCACCGATAAGGCTGCGTTGTTGGCCGCCGGTTACCCTGGAGAAGGCATCAGCATCGAAGAAAAAATCACCGAGCAAATCGGTAAAATCGGCGAGAAAATCGAGGTGGGATCATTCCTTACCTTGAACGCTGCTCACGTTGCTGCCTACATCCACCCTGGAAACCGTTTGGCTACCTTGGTTGGATTCAGTGCCAACGTTGGCGACGGCGGACGCGACGTTGCTATGCAAGCTGCGGCCATGGCGCCGGTTGCCTTGAACGAGGACAGCATTCCTGCCGACTTGATTGAAAAGGAAAAGGCCATCGGTAAAGAATTGGCCATCCAAGAAGGCAAGCCGGAAGAAATGGCGGACCGCATTGCCGAAGGCCGCTTGAAGAAGTGGTTCAAGGAAGCAACGTTGGTAAACCAAGCCTTCATCAAGGACAGCAAGGTCAACGTAGCACAGTACGTTCAGTCCCTGAACGGCGATGCAACCGTGACCGGTTTCTGCCGCGGAGCGTTGGACTAAGCGTTCGGAAAAAAGATTGAAAAGGGCTGCCAGTTTGGTGGCCCTTTTTTCATGTCTGAACTTTGATGAATATTCGGATATTTACGGCGCCATGAAGTACAAAAGAATTCTCCTCAAACTCAGCGGTGAAGCGTTGATGGGCCAAAAGCAATTTGGCATTGACAACGACCGATTGAAGCAGTACGCGGAGGAAATCAAAACCGTGGTGGATGCGGGGCTCGAGGTGGCCATCGTGATCGGAGGTGGAAACATCTTCCGCGGAGTGCAAGCCGAAGAAGGCGGTATGGAGCGAACCCAGGGCGACTACATGGGCATGTTGGCGACGGTCATCAACTCCATGGCCTTGCAAAGCGCCCTCGAGAGCACCGGAGTGGACACCCGCCTCCAGTCGGCCATCGAGTTGAAGCAAATCGCCGAACCATTCATTCGCCGCCGTGCAGTGCGCCACTTGGAGAAAGGGCGCGTGGTGATTTTTGGCGGCGGTACGGGCAATCCGTTTTTCACGACTGACTCCGCGGCTTCACTGCGCGCGATTGAGATCGATGCGGATGTTATTCTGAAGGGCACCCGGGTGGACGGTATTTACACCGCTGACCCCGAAAAGGACCGCAATGCCGAGCGCTTCGAGACCATCACCTTCGATGAGGTGTATGAGAAGGGGTTGAAGGTGATGGACATGACGGCGATCACGCTGTGCAACGAAAACAAGTTGCCCATCGTCGTATTCGACATGAACAAAAAAGGCAACCTGCACCGCTTGATTTCAGGCGAAGATGTGGGTACTTTGGTCAACGCATAACACGGAATGACGGAGGAAATTCAAATGGCGCTGGAGTCGGCGCGCGGAGCCATGGACAAGGCCATTGGCCACATGGAAACAGAGCTGACCAAGATTCGCGCAGGCAAGGCGCACCCGGCCATGCTGGACAGCGTAATGGTGGAGTACTACGGATCCATGACTCCGCTGACCCAGGTTTCCAACATCAACACGTCCGACGCCCGCACTCTGACCGTTCAAGCTTGGGAGAAGGCCATGCTCGACCCCATCGCCACGGCCATCATCAATGCCAACCTCGGTCTGAACCCGATGAACAATGGGGAGTCGATTTTGATCAACATTCCCCCGCTGACCGAGGAGCGTCGCAAAGACCTCACAAAGCGCGCCCGCGCTGAAGGCGAGCACGCCCGTGTATCGGTGCGCAACGCCCGCAAAGACGCCAACGATTTCATTAAGATGGCTAAGGCCGACGGCCTGAGCGAAGACCTCGCCAAAGATGGCGAAGCCGAAGTGCAAAAACTGACGGACAGCTACGTCAAGAGAATCGACGACATCCTCGCGAAGAAGGAGTCCGACATCATGACCGTTTAAGCGTTGAATTCTCGGGCTTTGGTCCGGGCTTCTGCGTCGGAAGCGATGAGGGCTTCCAGCCCCGGTTGCGCTTCCCAGCTCACATGACCCAGCGCATGCTCGATGGCTTGGGTCATCCCCGTAAAGGTCAATTCATCGTTTAGGAAGCGCTCTACAGCCACTTCATTGGCGGCGTTCAGGACGGCCGGTGCGTTACCTCCTTTGTTGCCGGCGTCAAATGCGAGCTGCAAGTTGCGGAAGGCATCGAGATCGGGCTTTTCAAACGTGAGTTGCGGGTAATCGAAGAAGCTGAATCGCTCGAAGGAGTTTTTGAGGCGTTGCGGGTAGCCCAAGGCGTATTGGATGGGCAACTTCATATCGGGCAACCCCAGCTGCGCTTTGATGGACCCATCTTCGAATTGCACGCAGCTGTGTACGATGCTCTGCGGGTGCACCACGACCTCGATTTGGTCCATGCGCACATCGAACAACCACTTGGCTTCGATGACCTCGAGGCCTTTGTTCATCATGGACGCGCTGTCGATGGTGATTTTGGCGCCCATGTCCCAGTTAGGGTGCTTCAGTGCTTGTGCCTTCGTGACGCTCAGGAGTTCTTCTCGGCTTTTCCCGCGGAATGGACCTCCTGAGGCTGTGAGAATGACGTTCTCGATGGGGTTGAGGACTTCACCGGCGAGGCATTGGTAGATGGCGCTGTGTTCGGAATCCACGGGATGGATATCGACCCCAGCGGCCAAGGCTTCTTTCATCACCAAGGCGCCGGCAACGACGAGCGTCTCCTTATTGGCCAGTGCGATGGTTTTTTTGGCGCGGATTGCCCGCAAGGTGGGCCGCAATCCCGCCGCACCGACGAGGGCGGTCAGAACAACTGAAATGCCCTCCATCTCGACGATTTGTTCGAGGGCCTCGGCACCACCATAGACCTTGATGCCGTGGTCCCACAGCGCGTCTTTCACTTCACCCAGCCGCGAGGTGTCCCCAATAACAACTGTGTTCGGCTCAAATTCCAAGGCCTGCTTGATGAGCAGATCCGCGTTCCGGTGCGCCGTGAGTACTTCCACGTGCAAGTGGTCGCGCTGTTCCCGGATGACGTCGAGCGCTTGGGTGCCGATGGAACCGGTGCTACCCAGGATAGCAACGCCGCGGGTGGGGGCTGCTTCGCTGCTCACAGGAATCCAAGTTCGAGTTTCGCTTCTTCGCTCATCATGTCCTGCGTCCACGGCGGGTCAAACACGATGTTGACTTTGGCACCCGAGGCGCCTTCAATGCCGGCGACCTTTTCTTCTACTTCGGCCGGGAGGCTTTCTGCTACCGGGCAATTGGGGGATGTCAACGTCATCTCGATGTGAACGAATCCGTCGTCCTTGATGACCACCTCGTAGATCAATCCCAGTTCGTAGATGTCAACTGGGATTTCAGGGTCGTGGACCGTTTTGAGGACGGAGACGACGGTGGATTTGGTAAAGGACGCTGGCATGGGGATCAGTTGCGGGCGGAGAGCCACGTTTCAACCTCTTCCAAGGTAAGCGCGGGGATGTCCAATTTGTTCTTCTTTCGGTAGCCGTTCATCTTCTCACGAAGGCCTCCTGGAGAAAGTCCTTCGAGGGCCTCGGGCCGGTCAAATCCGGCGCCGACCAAATGCGGCGTCCACGCTTCAGGTACGCCGAGCGCTTGAAGGCCTTTTTCGTCCGGCCCTTGGTCGAACACCTCAGGGCGCATTTGCGGGAAGAACAGCACTTCTTGGATGGACGTTTGGTTGGTCAGCATCATGACCAATCGGTCGATCCCGATCCCGATCCCGCTGGTGGGCGGCATGCCGTATTCCAGCGCACGCAGGAAGTCCTGGTCAATGAACATGGCTTCATCGTCGCCGCGTTCGCTGAGCTTCAATTGGTCTTCGAAGCGTTGGCGCTGGTCGTCGGGATCGTTGAGCTCGCTGTATGCGTTCGCCACCTCGGTTCCGTTGATCATCAGCTCGAACCGCTCCGTGTAAGCGGGGTTGTCGCGGTGCACCTTGGTCAGGGGCGACATCTCCACCGGGTAGTCCATGATGAAGGTGGGCTGCACGTAGTGGTGTTCACACTTCTCGCCGAACAATTCATCGATGAGCTTGCCCTTGCCCATGCTGTCATCGGTTTCGATGCCCACTTGTTCACACGCGGCGCGCAACGCTGCTTCGGACTTGCCGTCAATGTCGACACCGGTGTGTTCGAGGATGGCATCGCGCATGGTGACGCGCCGGTAGGGCGGAGCAAAGTCGATTTTCGTGCCGTTGAGGTTGGCCTTCGTGCCGCCGTGCACCGCCTGGCAGATGTCGGAGAGCAGGTTTTCCGTGGTCTGCATCATCCAATGGTAATCCTTGTAAGCAACGTACAATTCCAACACGGTGAATTCCGGGTTGTGCGTGCGGTCCATGCCCTCGTTCCGGAAGTTGCGAGAGAATTCATACACCCCTTCGAAGCCGCCCACGATGAGCCGCTTGAGGTACAATTCGTTGGCAATGCGCAGGTACAAGGGGATGTCGAGCGCGTTGTGGTGGGTTACAAATGGCCGTGCAGCAGCGCCCCCTGGGATGGCCTGCAGTACTGGTGTGTCGACTTCCAACCAGCCGGCGCCGTCAAAGGACTGCCGGATGGTTTGCATGACCTTTGATCGCGCCTCGAACGTGGCTTTCACGTCCGGGTTGACAACGAGGTCAACGTAGCGCATGCGGTAGCGGAGTTCAGGATCGGCAAATGCGTCGTGCACGTTTCCGTCTTCATCCACCTTCACCGCGGGCAGGGGCTTCAAAGATTTAGAGAGTACCGTCAATTCTTTGACCATCACACTTTGCTCGCCCGTTTGGGTGGTAAAGGTCTTTCCGGAGATGCCGATGAAGTCGCCGCGGTCTAGGAGCTTCTTGAAAACGGTGTTGTACAAGGCCTTGTCCTCGCCCGGGCACAATTCGTCGCGGTTGAGGTACAATTGGAACATGCCTTCGCTGTCCTGGATTTCGGCAAATGAAGCCTTGCCCATGATGCGGCGGCTCATAATGCGGCCGGCGAGGGTCACCACCATGCCATCCTTGAATTCGGCGGCCAATCGTTTGGAGCGGTGGGTCACGGTGAATTCAGCGGCGGGGTACGGTTCGATTCCGTGGCTGCGCAATGCAGTCAGGGATTCGCGTCGGATGCGTTCTTGTTCCGTTCGTTGCATGGCGCAAAGGTAATTCGATGTCGTGTAGGCACTGTAGCTTTGCGCGGAATAAACGATTGACAACTGCTATGAGATTGAACAAAGCAAAACGGGCATTGCTCGTTCCAGCACTTGCCCTGACATGGGCGGTCTACGCTGGGGGGTACTCAGACACCACCGACGTGGTTGTGGCCTTGGATGAAGCCGCTGTCATTGGAGTGGATTTTGAAACCGAAAACCTGACGGACGCACCGAAGTCCTTGACGGTGCTCCAGCCGGCCGAATGGCAGTCTTCCGCTTCGATCACCGAAGCGCTGGAGTTCATTCCCGGAGTCGATGTTCAGACCCGCGGCGCCTGGGGCATTCAAACCGATATCAGCATCCGTGGCGGTTCGTTTGAGCAGGTGGCGCTGCGCGTAGACGGCATGCGCTGGAGTGCGCCGCATACAGGCCATCACCTCATGAACATTCCCATTGACCCTGAAGACCTCGGCCACGTGGAAGTCGTGAAATCCGGTGCAGGTCCGTGGGCCGGTGTTGGGGCATTCTCTGGCGCCATCAACATGGAAACGAATACCGGTTCGAGCGCCAACCGTGCCACGTTCACCGCTGAGTTGGGCAGTTTCGATTGGCAGCGCGTGCGTGCACACGTCGACTGGAACACCGGCAACGTGAGCCATGGATTGAGCATCAGCCGCGCTACCACATCGGGCCACATTTCCAATGCTGACGCGACCATCCAACGCTTGATGTACGGCTGGACGTGGTCTACGGGTGCACACCGGTTCAAGGGCTTGTTGGCGGGTGAGACCAAAGCCTTTGGCGCACAGAATTTCTACACCTCCGTCTACCCGAATCAGTACGAGGAGACGGGTGCCGCGGTCGCACAGGTCACGTGGAACATGGACCGCAACGCGTGGCGGTTCAGCGGCGGAGTTCACGGCCGTTTCCACCAAGATCGGTTCGAGCTTTATCGGGAAGGGACGGGTTGGTACGAATTGACGGATGACGGATTTTACGTTGCGCAGTTGCCCATCATGAGCGCGCCGGATACGGCAGGCCTTTACGCGCCTGGTATGTCCTGGTATGCGGGAGCCAATCAGCATCGGTCGTTGGTGGGTGCCGCAAACGGCCTCGCGCAATGGAAATCCGGAGACTGGACGCTTTCAGCAGCAGCGGACGCTCGCACGGAATCCATCCAGTCCAACCGGCTGGGTCAACCGCTGGAGGGTATCCCGGCAGACAATCCGTATGCCCTGGGCGAAGCGCGTCAAAACCTCGATGCCTACGCTTCCGCCAAGTGGTCAACGGACAAGTGGCTGGCCACGGCCACGGCCGGTCTCAATGCCCATTCACGCTTTGGTAATTCCTTCCTTCCCGCTGCGCAGGTGGTGTGCAAATTTGGCGCACATGCACGGCTGTTCGCTTCTGCCGGACGATCCGTCCGCCACCCCTCCTTCACGGACCTGTACTACAACATCGGCGGGGCGATTGGAAGCGACTCGCTGCAATCCGAGTATGCTAACCAAGGCGAAGCAGGGTTCCGTATGGTGATGCAGCCGACAGATGCCTCGAACTTGATTGTCGAGGCCACGCGCTTTTACCGCCAGGGTACCAACCTGATCGATTGGGTGCGCTACGATGGAAGCGAAGTGTTTGAAGCGGCCAATCTCTCTGAAATTGAATTTCAGGGCGGTGACGTCACGGTACAGTACACCGCGGCTACTTTCGATGTGCCCCGAATCACGATGGCGCGGGTGTCGGCCACTTGGATGGATGCGGACCGCGTTTCG
>DJYV01000085.1 GCA_002448555.1 Flavobacteriales bacterium UBA6969 | reverse complement strand
GCAAACTCTTCGCGGCTATGGAGGCAACATTACGCTCGGGATGCATGTCCAGCGCTGCGCCGTGAATGGCCCGAATGCGCACAACGCCGGGTTCAGACGTTCGATGCACGATCATCCGTTCTTCGGGGGCAGAAAGCGCACATCCCAAGGCATCAAAACCCACGTTCATATTGGCAACCGTTGCTGGAGCCCATACCTCTACCCGCTCCTTCATGATGATGATTCGTTTTGAGTGAACATCCACCGTGCGACTGCGTATACATCGGATAAAACACCGCTGGCCGTGAGGGCACCACCGGCACCTGCGCCTTGAATGACAAGGGGCTTATCGGTGTAACGCTCCGAATGGATTGAAACCGCATTGTCCGTGCCTTCGAGTGCGTAGAATGGATGGGACGGCTCCAGAGCCATCAACTCGCATGCGCAGCCAGTTTCCGGGCTATACGAAGCGACAAAACGCAACCGTTTTTCTGCTGCTCTCGCCTCCGCGGCTTGTGCATCCATTGCTGTGCCGAGGGCATCGAGCTGCGCCACAAATCCATTTAGATCGCCTGCAAAAGCGGCCTCAGGCAGAAAGCCCTTCACCTGTACGTCCTCCATGGTTACCTCGGCTCCACACATGCGGGCCAAAATCAAGATCTTTCGAGCCACGTCCATCCCACTCAAATCGATGCGGGCATCGGGCTCCGTGTATCCCTTCTGTCCAGCAGACCGAACGGCATGGCTGAAGTTTTGCCCGCCATCCATGGAACTGAAGATGTAGTTCACTGAACCGCTGAGCACCGCTTCGATGCGCTTGATGCGATCGCCGGTTTCCAGCATGGAGCGCAGGCCGTTAAGGATGGGAAGCGCAGCTCCGACGTTCGTCTCGTTCTTGAACCGAGCGCCACTTTCTTGCAGTACGTTCCAATCCGCGAGCGAACGGGTCGCTGCTATCTTATTGGAGCAGACATACCCCATGCCCAGTTTCAACGCTTCGATACCGGCATCTGCCACGGCATCTGCCGCTGAATTATCCACCCAAATCTTCCGGCGGCCCGGGAGCGCATGAAACGCGTGAAGCACCTCGGTCGCGTCAGATGCAGAACGTGAACGGCCGGAATCGAGAAGGGCGTTTGCTTCGGGTTCCAGGCCATTGGCATCCATTACATAAGACGTACTGTTGGCCAAACCAACGAGTTTGATTTCTCCTCCCAATTCCGCTTCGAATATTGACTTGGTTTTCATCCATTGCCCCAGGAATTCACGGCCCACTTGGCCAACCCCAGCGCAAAACATCTGAATGCACCCGTCAGCCGGCTGATCAAAAAAGGCGCGATGCAGGGCACGTAAGGCCTCGGGCACATCACTTGTTTCAACGACAATGCTGATGTTGCGCTCCGTGCTTCCTTGTGCAATGGCTCGGATGTTCACTTCTGCGTCAGCGAGCGCTTTGAAGGCCCGCCCGCTTACACCGATTGCCCGTTCCATTCCACTCCCCACCAACGCCACAATGCTCAATGCCTCATCCACCCGAATCGGCGCAATCCGATTGAGGGTTATGTCCGAGGCTAAATCCTGTTGCAGTGCCGCGATCCCGGCATCGAGGTCACTGGCTGCGATGCCAACAGTCAAGCTGTTCTCCGACGAACTTTGGGTGATCAGCGTAACGTTGACTCCCGCTTGAGCCAACGCAGAAAAGATGCGACTCGAAAATCCAGGATGTCCGATCAAAGATCCTCCTTCCAACGTCATCAGCGCAATTCCATCCACGCTGGATAGGCCCCGGACTGTAACTGCCTCGGCAGGTCTGGCTACAATGCGGGTCCCAGGAGCTTCAGAATTGAAGGTGCTTCGGACAATCAGGGGAATTCCCTTTTCCCGAAGCGGTGCGATGGTTGGGTGGTAAATCACCTTGGCACCAAAATGGCACAACTCCATCGCTTCCTCGTAACTCATTTCATCAATGACTTGAGCTTCGGGGACCATGCGCGGGTCGGCTGTTAGCATGCCCAGCACGTCGGTTGATTTTTCCAAACATGCGGCATCGATTGCACTTGCAATCAATGAGGCAGTGTAATCGGAACCGCCGCGTCCAAGGGTTGTGGTGTCTCCTGTTTCTGTTTTTCCGATGAATCCTTCCGTGATGAGCACTTCAAAGGAATCATCTGCTTGCACGCCCTCACGAATGTTGTGGGATGAGGCCTCACGATCCACTTCCGCAGCGCCAAAATGGTCATCCGTGGCAATCCAATCGCGTGCATCGACGCGCCGCGTAATCAAACCCGCTTCGTCCAACCACGCGTGGACCATCGGAACCGCCAGTCGTTCGCCGAATGAAACCAATTGGTCCATGCTCTTCGCACTTAATTCCTCCAGCAAACAGATACCGGCGCATAACGAGCGCAACCGGTCGAATTTGCCATTCACTTCAGCGCGAACTTCCGCATCTGCAGCCATCCCCAAATCGTCCAACGTCTTGCGGTGCCGTTCGATCAACGCATCCAACAAATCCGTGTAGCCTGTATCGCCTTGAGCCGCTTTGAGCCCAATTTGAATCAGGGCATTGGTGACACCTCCTATGGCCGAGCACACCACAATGCGCTGGGTCCCACGGCGTGCAACCAGCACATCACGCACGCGCTGCATGGCGTCCGCAGACACCAGCGATGAGCCGCCAAATTTCAGTACTTCCATTCCGTTCTTCATCTGTGGCCAGCCTCCCCGGAAATTGTCGGGTAGCGCCCACGCATGTTCCTACGCAGCAGGAAGCCTTCAGGTTACACGAAACCTCGATAAATTCAGGCGTCCAGCCCAAATTTACCGATGACCTCTTGGCTGACTCCGGTGTTGGAAAAGCCGCCGTCGTGGAACAGGTTTTGCATCGTCACAAAACGCGTCAGATCGCTGAACAGCGAAATGCAGTAATCGGCACAGGCCTCACCGTCCGCATTGCCCAATGGACTCATGGATTCGCTGTACGCGATGAACTCGTCAAATCCCTTCACGCCGCTGCCGGCCGTTGTGACCGTTGGGCTCTGGCTCACCGTATTGATGCGGACCTTTTTCTCAACGCCGTAGTGGTAGCCGAAGCTGCGGGTGATGCTTTCCAGCAAGCTCTTCGCATCCGCCATATCCCCGTAATCAGGGAAAATGCGCTGTGCCGCGATGTAGGTCAATGCAACTACGCTGCCCCACTCGCTGATTGCGTCGAGCTCTTTGGCAACCGCCAAGGTCTTGTGCAAACTGATTGCTGAGACATCGAGGGTCGTTTGAAGCCAGTTGTAGTTGATATCGGTGTAGTGCTTGCCCTTGCGGACATTGGGGCTCATCCCAATGGAGTGCAACACAAAGTCCACTTGGCCGCCGAAATGTTCCATGGCCTGCTCGAACAGGTTGGTCAAATCCTCGACACTCGTCGCGTCCGCCGGCACCACAGGGGCGCCCCCTACTTGCTTTGCGAGTTCGTGAATTTCGCCCATGCGCATGGCCACCGGTGCATTGGTCAACACCAACTCGGCTCCCTGGGCATGCGCTTGAATCGCTGTTTTCCAAGCGATGGACTGGTCGTTCAAAGCACCGAAAATGATGCCCTTTTTCCCTTTCAATAGATTCTCTGCCATAATCGTCGTGAATAGTGCCGCAAACGTACTTCAGATTTTTGAGACCTCCATCGGCCAAATCTTACCAGGATTCAACAATCCTTTGGGGTCAAACTGAGCTTTAATGGCTCGCTGCAGGTGCAATTCGGTCGAACCGAAGGCCAGGTCCATGAAGGGACGCTGCACCCACCCGATGCCGTGCTCCCCGCTGATGGTGCCGCCCAAGGCGACCACTTTTTCAAAAATTGATCGAATGGCTACAGGCAACTCCGCTTCCCATGCCGCCTCTGAAACGCCGCGCTTCAGGATGTTGACATGCAGATTTCCGTCCCCGGCATGGCCGTAACAGATGCTTTCAAATCCGTGTTTTGCTCCCACCGCTTTGACGGCAGCGAGCAATTCAGGCAACGTACCCCGAGGCACGACCGTGTCTTCTTCTTTGTAGACACTGGCCGCTTTGACGGCTTCACCCACGACTCGACGAAGCCTCCACAATTGGTTTTTGGCCGCTTCGTCTTCAGCGAGCAATGGTTCACCAGCACCACACGCATTGACCGCCGGATAAATCCGCTCCAATTGCGGCATCAATTCAGCCGAGTCAAATCCATCCACCTCAATCAGCAAATGCGCTTGCGTTGATGCTTCCATGGCAGGCGGAGCCATATCGGCGTATTCAGCGGCCAATTCGATGGCCGAACGCTCCATGAACTCCAATGCAGAAGGTTGGTTGCCCTGCTGAAAAATTTCAGCCACCGCCCGGCAGGCGGAATGGGCATCCGCAAAAGGCACCAGCATCAAGGCTGTGTAACGTGGCCACGGCAGCAATTTGAGCGTGGCACGTGTTATGACACCGAGGGTGCCTTCACTGCCCACCATCAATGCCGTCAAATTATAGCCGGTGCTGTTTTTCAAGGTATTGGCCCCGGTTTCAATCACTGAGCCGTCCATCAGTACGACCTCCAGGTTGAGCACCCAATCCTTGGTGACACCGTATTTGACTGCACGAGGACCTCCGCTATTCTCGGCGAGGTTTCCGCCGATGGTGCAACTGCCGCGCGACGCCGGATCCACGGCATAAAATAACCCGCGCGCCTGCACCGCTTCTTGCATTTCTTGCACAATGACGCCCGGTTCGACCACTACTTGGTGGTTGCGTTCGTCGATGGTTACGATGCGGTTCAGCCGCCGTGTGGACAGGGATATGCCGCCCTCCACAGGAAGGGCGCCACCACTCAGTCCCGTCATTGCGCCGGCCGGTGTGACCGGAACGTCATTCGCATGGGCCCATTTCATGACCTGCTGGACTTCGTGAGTACTGGCTGGCTCGACGACCATTCCGGGCATGAACACGAGGTCCTCGGTATGGTCTGAGGCCATTCTGCGCCTCATTTCCTCTGAATCTGTGAAGCGCAGCTTCCCTTCAAATTCCTTTTGGAATGATTTTTTCCACAAATCCGGCATGCCATCAAACATAACTCTGTGCGCTTTATAAACCTCCAGCGGGATGGACTTCTTATCTTGCCAATCGCAAAAAGAATCCACCGAAAAGACATGCAACACATTTTTCATCGCACGTGGGCATTGGGATGCTACATCGTTCTGTTCGCAGCCGCGCCATTGAGTGCACAAGACTTCCCATTTGAGTTGTTGAGCAACGAGCTCATCTGGTACAGCGGAGAATTCCGCGAAGAGCGCGTGGGAGGCATCCGCTCGATGAACGACGGCAAGCACTACACGAGCCTGGAGCGCACCGAAGCTGGGAGCGCCATTGTCAAGTACGCGTACAAAACAGGTGAAGCCGTTGATACCATTGCTACGAGCGTTCGGGCATTCGGCAGTGCCGAGCAAGGATTCAACGGGTATTCGTTTTCAGCGGATGAGCGTCACATCCTCCTGACCACCGATGTGCAGCCCATTTACCGGCACTCATTTGCTGCCAATTTCCACGTCTATGAAACGGGTACGCAAACGTGCACCCCGTTGACAGATTTCGAGCGGGGCGGACAGCGACTGGCGGCGTTCTCACCCAATGCAGCGCACGTTGCATTCATGCGGGACAACAATGTTTTCATTGTCGAGCTGGCGACCATGGAGGAAACCCAGGTCACCGACGACGGTGAAGTCAACGCCATCATCAACGGTGCGACGGATTGGGTCTATGAGGAGGAATTCGGTGATGACAACGGCATGTTCTGGTCGCCCGATGGCCGCTACCTCGCTTTCATGCGCTTCGACGAGCGCAACGTTCGCGAGTTTGGCATGCCCATGTACGGCGAGTTGTACCCGGATCCCTACGAGTTCAAATACCCAAAGGCCGGCGAGGAAAATGCCAAGGTCGAGGTCAAGGTATTTGATTTGGAACGCAAAAAAACAGGCACGGTGATGCACCCGGAAACGGAATACATCCCCCGTGTGAAATGGGGCGTTTCGAGCAAACAACTGCTCGTGTTCACCATGAACCGCCACCAGAGCATCTTGAACATCCATATGGGAGACTGCACCCGCGGGGTGGAGCAGCTGATAACCCGAAAAATCTGGTCCGAGCAAACCAACACCTACATCGACATCACCGACGACATTACGTTTCTACCGGACGGCAAGTCGTTCATCATGACCAGCAAGCGCGACGAATTCAATCACCTCTATCAGTTTTTCCTAAACCGCGACCTCGAGCCTGTGCAATTGACTTCAGGCAATTGGGAGGTCCTATCCGTACAGGGATTCGATGAGAAGCGCAAGCAGGTGTATTTCACGTGCTCTCAAAAAGGCGCCACACAAACCCACCTTGCGCGGGTCAGCCTGAAAGGCAATATGTCCATCCTGCATGATGAGGCTGGCACCCACCGGGCTGCGTATTCCAATTCGTTCGACTACTACATCCATACGCACCACACCGCCAACACCTCACCGGTGTACACATTGAAAGACCGCAACGGCCGCACCGTTCGGGCGTTGAAGGACAACGCCGATTTGAACACGACCCTCGCGAAGTACAACCTCCAGCCCAAAGAGTTTTTCACCTTCACAAATGATGCCGGCGTTGACCTCAACGCATGGATGATCAAGCCGCCCGGTTTTGACCCAAGCCAATCCTACCCCGTTTACGTCGCGATTTACGGCGGACCAGGCGTGAACACGGTAACGGATAGCTGGGGTGGTGCTAATTACTACTGGCATCAGCTCCTCGCCCAACAAGGCTACATCGTTGCCAGCGTCGACCCCCGCGGCACTCCCAAACGCGGTCGCGTGTTTGAACACAGCACGTACAAGGAGTTGGGCAAACTCGAAACCGAGGACTTCATCGAATTCGGGGAGTACCTCGGCGGCCAATCCTACGTCGACGCAGAGCGCATCGGCATTCAAGGATGGTCGTACGGTGGCTTCATGACGTTGCTGTGCATGACCAAGGGAGCCGACGTATATACTGCCGGCATTTCGGTCGCGCCGGTGACGAATTGGCGTTATTACGACACCATCTACACCGAGCGGTTCATGCAGACGCCTGCCGAAAACGCCAGCGGCTATGACGACAACAGCCCTGTCAACCACGCCGACAAACTCGAAGGCGCCTTGCTGCTGGTGCACGGATCGGCCGACGACAACGTGCATTTCCAGAACTCCATGGAAATGGTCGACGCCCTCGTGGCTGAAGGCAAAGACTTCGACTTTTTCGCTTACCCCAACCGCAACCACGGAATCTACGGCGGCAATACACGACTTCATTTGTTCAACATGATGCTCGACTTTGTAAAGGATAACATCTAAGTCAGCCCTGATCGAAATACCCCAAAAATTAACCCTCAAAACACCTCACTAATATGTCCACGACGACCCTACCGAACCAACGAGAACTATTTGGTCACCCCATCGGCTTATTTATTCTCTTCTTCACCGAAATGTGGGAGCGATTCTCCTATTACGGGATGCGCGCCATTTTGGTCCTCTACCTTGTTAGCGAAACGACCGGGTCCAACCCTGGTTTGGGCTGGACGAACGGAGAGGCGCTGGGTCTGTATGGCTGGTATACCATGATGGTATATGTAATGAGTGTCCCCGGGGGATATCTCGCTGACAAATTCTTGGGGCAAAGGAAGTCGGTCACCATAGGTGGTATTCTTTTGCTAATCGGCCATAGCGTATTAGCCATAGAAAATTTGATGGCCTTCTACGCAGGACTTGTATTCATCGTCCTCGGTGTAGGCATGCTTAAGCCCAATATTTCCACCATGGTAGGGGGGCTCTACAAGCAAGGCGACGTTCGCCGCGATAAGGGCTTCACCATTTTCTACATCGGTATCAATTTAGGTGCCTTCCTTTCCAGCTTGATCGTTGGGTATGTCGGAGAAACGTACGGCTGGCATTACGGTTTCGGCCTTGCGGGTATTGGCATGGCGTTGGGTGTGGCGCAATATATGGTGGGACAGAAATACTTGGCACACGTCGGCAACTACCTCGGTGCGTCCTCCCAAACTTCAGAAGTAATGGATGCCCCTCTGACCAAAATCGAGAAGGATCGCGTTGTTGTTCTCCTGATCTCATTCCTGCTGGTCATCCTCTTCTGGGGTGCTTTTGAACAAGCGGGGGGATTGATGAACATCTATACGATGGAGAAGACCAACCGTATGATTGGCGACTGGATGGTTCCTGCTTCGTGGTTCCAGTCCATCAACGCTATGTTCATCATTTTCTTCGGATCTGCCGTTGCAGCTTACTGGGCGAATCGAAAACTCCAGGGCAAAACGGCCACTTCCCTCTTCAAGATGATCATTGGTCTGATTATAATGGGAACAGGGTTCTTCTTCATGACTGCTGCCACGGCACAATATGAGGCCACTGGTTCCTCCGCTATGTACTGGCTGGTTCTGGCCTATCTCTTCCACACCATAGGTGAGCTTTGCCTATCGCCTGTAGCCCTTTCTTACATCACCAAGCTCGCTCCTGTGAAGTACGCTTCAATCATGATGGGCGTATATTTTGCCATGACCGGATTTGGAAGCAAACTCGCCGGCATGCTCGGAGAATGGTCTCAATCCCTTGGTGAAATGACCATCTTCACGGGCATTGCGGCAACAAGCGTAGGAGTTGGACTCCTTGTACTTTTGCTGCGCAACAAGCTCGAGCCTTTGACCCACGGTGTGGAAGAACAAGAGCAATGATTGTCTCAGCAGTATCAATGGAATACAAGATTCCCTAAAAGCGCCTCCGGGCGCTTTTCTTTTGCGATATTGCAGGAAATTGAACGCACCGATGACTGCCAGACGCCTTACCCATGCTCTTCTCATAATGCTCGCATTGATCGCCCTGCCTTGGAAGGCGATGGCTCAGCAAACGTCCATCAATTGGATGTCCCTCGAGGAGGCCGTTGCTGCGCAGCAAGACGAACCGCGCAAGATCATGATGGACGTCTACACGCAATGGTGCGGTCCGTGTAAAATGATGATGCGCAACACTTTCACCAACGCTGACGTGATCTCGTACATCAATGCCAATTACTACGCTGTCAAATTCGACGCTGAATCGCCAGACCCGGTGGCGTACCAAGATCGCACCTTCGAGAACCCCGGTTGGAATCCGAACGCTCGCGGACGGAACAGCACCCACCAACTTTCCCGAGCACTCGGCGTGAATGCCTACCCAACGCTCGTCTACTTTGATGAAAACGCTGCCGTAATCACACCGATTCCCGGTTACAAGTCACCGCAGCAATTGGAATTGTACCTGCGATTCTTCGCTGAAGCATACACCACTGGGGTGCAGCAAGATCAGTGGGAAAAATTCCGCGACACCTTCTCACCCAGCTTCCAGTAAGTAGCTGAGTTTGCCGCCGTGCAGAACCATCTGCTGTGGCCTATATTTGCAGCCGAAAGCAGGCCCTTCGTGGGCGCTGAACTGCGAAAATTTTTAACCCAAATCGCGTCACATTATGAGTGAGACAGCACAACTAATTCTGAATGGGGAAACGTACGAATTTCCCGTAATCGAAGGTTCCGAACAGGAGAAAGCCATCGATATCTCGAAGTTGCGCGCGCAGACGGGTTACATCACGTTGGACTATGGATTCAAAAACACGGGATCCACACAAAGCGCCATCACATACCTCGACGGGGAGAACGGTGTCCTTCGGTACCGCGGTTACTCCATCGAAGAATTGGCCGAAAACGCTTCATTTATTGAAGTCGCATACCTGTTGATTTACGGAGACCTTCCGAACGCGGAGCAACTCAAGTACTTCCAAGAAGGCATCACACACCACACCTTGGTGCACGAGAACATGAAGCGGTTCTTCGAAGCGTTTCCTCCCGGTGCACACCCGATGGGCATGCTCAGCTCAATGATTTCAAGCTTGAGCACGTTCTATCCGGAATCGCAGAACCCCAACCGCTCCGTGGTTGACATCGAATTGACCATCCACCGGTTGATTGCCAAGTTGCCTACCCTCGCTGCACAGGCGTACAAGCACAACATGGGCCATCCCACGGTGTACCCGTCAAACAAGTTGAGCTACTGCGGGAATTTCCTGCAGATGATGTTTGCGCTGCCCTCAGAAGAATACACGGTTGACCCCATCGTCGAAAGCGCCATCAACAAGCTGTTGACCCTGCACGCTGACCACGAGCAAAACTGCTCCACCTCGACGGTTCGTGTGGTGGGCTCTTCCCAAGCTAACTTGTACAGCAGCGTCTCTGCCGGGATTGCCGCGCTTTGGGGCCCGCTTCACGGAGGTGCCAACCAAGCGGTCATCGAAATGCTTGAAGCCATCCGCGAAGACGGCGGCGACTTGCAAAAGTGGATAGACAAAGCGAAGGACAAAAACGACTCGTTCCGCCTCATGGGATTCGGACACCGCGTTTACAAGAACTTCGACCCCCGTGCCCGCATCATCAAGAAGTCCGCTGACGAAGTCTTAGGACAGCTCGGCATCGATGACCCCGTTTTGGACATTGCAAAGCAATTGGAGCAAGTAGCTTTGAATGACGAATACTTCGTCCAGCGTGGCTTGTACCCGAATGTGGACTTTTACTCGGGCATCATCTACCGCGCCTTGAACATTCCGACGGATATGTTCACGGTGATGTTTGCCTTGGGACGTTTGCCGGGTTGGATTGCGCAATGGAAGGAAATGGTCGAAAACCGGGAGCCGATTGGCCGTCCCCGTCAGGTATTCACCGGCTCGAAAGCGCGCAGCTTCGTGCCGTTGGCTGATCGCAAGTAAGATGAGCGCCGACTTGAAAGGCGGCGGGGTTGAACTGACCATTGACAACCACGGTGTAGGCACCATCACATTCGGACATCCCGCAAGTAATTCCTTGCCAGGCGCCGTGCTCGATGCACTGGCTCGGACCATTGATGAAGCTTCGAGCCTCGCCGATTGCAACGTCATCGTGCTTAAATCGTGGGGAGACCGTGCATTTTGTGCGGGAGCCAGTTTTGACGAATTAATCGCCATTCAAAACGAAGACGAGGGCCTCGCGTTTTTCAGTGGATTCAGCAAGGTCATTCTGGCCATGCGTCGGAGCCCAAAATTCATCATTTGTCGGGTGCAAGGTAAAACAGTAGGTGGCGGTGTTGGCATCGCGGCTGCGGCAGACTATGCCCTGGCCACCTCCTTCTCAAGCGTCAAGCTATCCGAACTCGCTATCGGCATTGGCCCCTTTGTTGTGGGTCCCGCCGTTGAACGCAAGATGGGCACCGCAGCTTTTACAGCCTTGGCCATTGACGCGG
>DJYV01000033.1:4304-5865 GCA_002448555.1 Flavobacteriales bacterium UBA6969 | reverse complement strand
GCAAATTGGCCGGAGCGATTGAACACCCTCGCGCGTTCCGGAGCCGCGGAGTGGTTCGAATGCGAGCGGGATTGGTCACGCTGGTGTGCAGCCCAAATTGCCTGGTGCACGGACCCCCAGCAGTTTGATGTGATCGCCTTCTCCGGGCAAACCATTTTTCACCAGCCTGCGAACGGATACACCGCCCAATTGGGCAGTGGCGCAGAATTGTACGCTGCATTTGGTGCGCGCGTGCCGGTCGTCAGTGATCTGCGCAGTTTGGATGTGGCGCTCGGCGGACAAGGTGCGCCCCTTGTGCCCGTGGCCGATGCCTTGCTCTTCAGTGGGTATGAAGCATGCTTGAACCTCGGCGGGTTCTCCAATATCAGCTTGGAACGGTATGGACAGCGCTTGGCATGGGATGTCGGGCCTTGCAATTTGGTGTTGAATGATCTCGCCGGCCGCGTGGGTCTCCCTTTCGATGCCTCAGGTCAGTTGGCAGCTTCGGGTCGCGTGCTGCCTGAACTGTTCGCGGATTGGATGAACCTGCCGTACCACAAACAAACAGCCCCCAAAAGCCTTGGAGTGGAGTGGCTGCAGCAATCGTTTTGGCCAGTGCTCGAGCAGCACGAGCACCATGGTGCGCTGATGACGGAAGATTTGCTCGCTACGGCTGTGGCCTACATCGCTGCACAGCTGCGCCTTGCAGCCGATGGGCGGAAGACCCTAGTGACGGGAGGCGGCGCCTTCAATGAGGAATTGGTCCGGCGCTTTGGTGAAGCATCTCCGGTTGACAAAGGGGATGTGCCCTTCGAAGCGATTGTACCGGATGCGACCCTCGTTCAAGGAAAAGAAGCCTTTGCATTTGGGTTTTTGGGACTCTTGCGGTGGCTGGAAATGGACAACGTCTGGCCAGAAGTCACCGGCAGCAGCATGGCTCACATGGGTGGCGCATTGTGGGGCAAGAACGGCTTATCTTCGCCCTCGCCAAATGCAATGCAAGGACCATGAAAGAACTGCTCAAGGCCTACGAATCGAAGCGACCTGAAGTCGTATTTGAGTGGCAAGATGCCGAAACTGATGCCTGTGGTTGGGTGGTAATCAATTCGTTGCGCGGCGGCGCAGCGGGCGGCGGTACGCGCATGCACCCTCGGCTGGACCGCCGAGAAGTGGAAAGCCTCGCCAAGACCATGGAGGTCAAATTCTCGGTCAGTGGCCCGCAGATCGGTGGGGCCAAATCGGGCATCGCTTTTGACCCCTCCGATCCTCGGAAAGAAGGGGTCCTGCGTCGTTGGTATGCAGCCGTTACGCCACTGCTGAAGTCGTATTACGGCACCGGTGGGGACATGAATGTGGACGAGATCCATGAGGTCATTCCCATTACCGAGGATTGTGGCATTTGGCATCCGCAAGAAGGGGTCTTCAATGGCCATTTTAATACCAAGAATGCGGAGAAGGTGAAGCGCATTGGGCAGTTGCGCCAGGGGGTGTCCAAAATCGTGGACGACACGACGTACACACCCAATCCCTCCAAGAAATACCGCGTTGCTGACCTGATTACTGGCTATGGCGTGTCCGAGTC
>DJYV01000033.1:3789-3968 GCA_002448555.1 Flavobacteriales bacterium UBA6969 | reverse complement strand
GTGCGCCATTATTACCGCATTTACGGCGGCCAAGTGAGCGGCAAGCGGGTCGTCGTCCAGGGTTGGGGCAACGTGGGAGCGGCGGCAGCGTACTACCTCGCTCAGGCAGGTGCAGTGGTCGTGGGCATCATCGACCGTGCCGGCGGCATCATTGCGTCGGAAGGTCTGTCGTTTGAAGA
>DJYV01000033.1:0-3502 GCA_002448555.1 Flavobacteriales bacterium UBA6969 | reverse complement strand
GCGCCGGCGGCATCATTGCGCCGGAAGGTCTGTCGTTTGAAGAAGTGACCCAGCTGTTTGAAGCCAAACAAGGCAACAGTTTGAATGCCGCTGACATGCTTTCGTTCGATGAGGTAAACGTACGAATTTGGGATGTCGAAGCGGACGTATTCCTGCCCTGTGCGGCATCGCGTTTGATCACACAGGACCAGCTGAATCGCATGGTGAAAGCGGGTGTTGAGGTCATCTCCAGTGGCGCCAATGTGCCCTTTGCAGATGCTGAAATTTTCTACGGTTCCATCGCAGAATCGGCAGACGGTCAGCTTGCCGTGGTTCCGGATTTCATCGCCAATTGCGGCATGGCACGGGTATTCGCTTACCTGATGAGCGAGTCCGATGTCGACCTCAGTGACGAAGCCATTTTCTCGGATACCTCGTTGACCATCGAACGCGCGCTCCGGGAGGCACACGGAAGGAACCAAGGCCAAACAGGGCTCGCCGCCACGGCTTTCGAAATCGCACTGAGCAAGCTCATGCCCACGCGCGGAAATTAACGACCCTTTAAACCTGCGACGGCCTCCCGTGTTGTAATTTGCGCCACCCGAATTCGCAAACTCCATGGAATTTATCGTTCTCGCCATTTTCGTTCTGGGCTACTTGTTCATCGCCTTGGAACACACCTTTCACATCGACAAGGCGGCGAGTGCATTGCTCACGGGGACCATTTGTTGGGGGCTGTTTGTGGTGGGTGTTCATGAGGTTCCGGCGCATTTAGCGTCTGATTTTGCCGCGTATGCTGCGGAATTCAATGGTACCAATGCTCAGGCGCTGCATCATTTTTTCGAGCACCGGTTGTTGCACCACATGGAGGACATCAGCTCAATCTTGTTTTTCCTGCTGGGGGCCATGACCATTGTGGAATTGGTGGATGCGCACGAAGGGTTCAACGTCATCACCGACCGTATCAAGACCTCCAACAAAGTGAAGTTGATGTGGATCCTCAGCCTGTTGACATTTTTCTTCTCGGCCGTTCTGGACAACCTCACGACGTCGATTGTGATGGTTTCGCTGCTGCGAAAACTAATCGACGACAAGGAAACGCGGTGGATTTTCGCAGGTATTGTGATCATCGCGGCCAACGCTGGTGGTGCGTGGTCGCCCATCGGTGACATCACGACGACCATGCTTTGGATTGGCAATCAGTTGACCTCCGATGTGATTATCACCAACCTCATTGTCCCCTCTCTGGCGTGTCTGGTGGTTCCACTCGGCATCCTATCTGTCACCATGAAGGGCGAAGTCAAGCGTCCAGAAATCAAGAAAGACGAGAAAGACCCCACGACCCCCGGGGAGCGGAAGTTGGTGTTTATCATGGGCGTTGCGGGGCTGCTGTTTGTTCCGGTGTTCAAGACGGTGACCCACTTGCCGCCGTTCATGGGCATGATGCTTTCGCTCGGCATGATGTGGGTCATCACGGAAATTATCCACCGCAGCAAGAACCACGAGGACCGCGATCAGTTGTCCGTCATCGGCGTTTTGCGCAAGATTGATGCGGCCTCGGTCCTGTTCTTTTTGGGCATTCTGCTGGCAGTTGCGTCGTTGCAGGAAATCGGTCACCTGATTACAGCTGCCTCGTGGTTGCGGGATGCCATGGGCGATGTCTATGCGATCAACGTGGTCATTGGGTTCTTGTCGGCCATCGTAGATAACGTGCCGCTGGTAGCCGCATCCATGGGCATGTATGACATTGCGCCGGCGGCCAGTACGGGCTGGGAGGGGTACTTTGTGCAGAACGGCATCTTCTGGCAATTCCTCGCCTACTGCGCAGGAACCGGAGGATCGGCGCTGATCATTGGCTCAGCAGCAGGCGTGGCAGTGATGGGCCTCGAGCGCATCGACTTTGTGTGGTACTTGAAGAAAATTAGTCTGCTCGCGATTGCTGGCTACCTCGCCGGCGCGGGTGTTTTCTGGCTGATGTTCCACTGATCAAACCCCGAGTTTGGCCCCGACGTTGTAAACCGTACTCCGTCGAAAATTGATTCTTTTTGGGAGCGCGTGCCCCAATAAATGCGTGAACTTTCTCGTTTCAACAACGGCATTGAACGCAAGAATCTATGAAGACATTTATGCTACTCGATGTAACCACCGGAAGGCAGGTTGCGGAAGAAACGGGTGAGGCCATCCAGCAAGTGGATGTGAGCATCTTGGAACTGATTTTGGAGGGGTCCAGCGGCATTGGCGGCGGGGCCGTCATGATCCTGCTGGCGCTGATGAGTGTAGCCGCCATCTACCTGTTTTTTGAGCGCACCATGGCAATCGCCAAGGCCGAAAAGGTCAGCCCGGATTTCATGAACAAAATCCGGGATTACATCGGGCAAGGAAGTTTTGACAGCGCTCGAAACCTCTGCCAATCGTCCAATACGCCCATGGCCCGCATGCTGGACAAGGGCATCAGCCGCATCGGCAAAGACCTGAAGGACATCAGCGTGTCCATCGAGAACATCGGTAAGTTGGAGATTTACAACCTGGAGAAGAACCTCAGTTCCTTGGCCACCATCGCGAGTGCTGCTCCGATGCTGGGGTTCTTGGGAACGGTACTCGGCATGGTCCAGGTATTCCTCGATATGGAGCAAGTTGGCACCGTCAGTGTTGAACACATTTCGTCCGGTACCAAACAGGCCATGATCACCACCATCGTCGGCCTTGTCGTCGGCATCATCGCCTACATGGCGTACAACAACTTGGTGAGCAAGGTCTCCAAGGTCATCCACAAAATGGAGGCCACGACCATTGAGTTCATCGACATCTTGGAAGAACCCGCAGCATGAACCTGGGCCAGCGAAATAAAATCAGCGTCGGGGGTAACATGTCGTCCATGACCGACTTGGTCTTCCTGCTGCTGATCTTCTTCATCATCCTCTCCACGTTGGTGAGTAATGGCGTCAACGTCGAGTTGCCCAAGGCAAAGGGGACGACGTCTGTAACATCCAAGATGACCCTGAGCATTAAGCCAGATGGGTCGTATCACTTGAACGGCGGCCCTGTGGCCTATGAGGACCTTGAGTCCTTGCTGCGCGTGCGGTTGGAAGACTCGGCCGAACCGGTCCTCTACCTGCAAGTGGACGAATCCGTGCCCACGGGAAAGACCGTCGAGATCATCGGCATGGCCAAGGCCAACGAATGGAAGGTGATGCTGGGCGCCACGCCAAAGAACTAATCCTGCATGCAAGCCATCCTTGAGAAACGACGTCGTGAAGGCGAGAAGAAGGACCGTGTGAAAGCGGCCATTCTCGCGGTGTGCTCCTTTGCCGGAGTCATCGTGGCGTGCTTTTTCTTGGTGGCCTTTACCAAGTCCATTCCCCCGCCCGGGGAGCAGTTCGTTGCGGTAGGGTTTGCGGACATCGGTGATGTTGCGGAGGCTGCGGGCGAAGTGGAGTCAGAAGTGCCATCGGAAACGGTGGAGGAGGTGGTTCAGCCTGAAGTTTCCCAAAGCGAGCCTGTAGAAGCAGCTGTGGCGGAAGAA
>DJYV01000161.1 GCA_002448555.1 Flavobacteriales bacterium UBA6969 | reverse complement strand
TTGACGACGAGGTCGTAGGTCCGTGCGATGTGATCGGCACTCACGGCGCACGACCCGCTCACGACTTTGACGATGGTTTCGATGGTGTTGACCTTGTCCCCTGGGTTGATACGCTCGGGGCTGTATCCGACTTTGAAATCTTCGTTGAATTTCAACCCGCTGACTTCTTCCAATACGGGAACGCAATCGTCTTCGGTGCAGCCGGGGTAAACCGTGGATTCGTATACCACATAGTCGCCTGGTTTCAGTGCGGTTCCGACGGTGGCCGACGCGCTGAGCAAGGGCTTCAAATCGGGTTGGTTGGTTTGGTTGATGGGAGTTGGGACAGCTACGATGTGGAACTGTGCCTGCTTCAAATCTTCCGCATTGGCGGTGAACGTGATGTTGCAGCCATTAAAATCCGACGCTTCCAATTCTTCGGACGGATCGATGCGGTTGCGCATCATCTCCACCCGTTCCTCGTTGATGTCGAATCCGATGACCTCGATGTGCTTGGCAAAGGCCAAAGCAATGGGCAACCCAACGTATCCAAGACCCACCACGCTCATGGTGGCTTCACCGTTCAAGAGCTTCTCATGCATTCCCATGTGTTCCATCTTTTGCAACAGCTGGCTGGCCTGCTGCGTCGTGTGTCAATTTGTATGCTTCGCCGCTTTCAGGGCAAGTGGCCCGCCCGTTTTGATCAAATTCCAGTCGGTGTCCGTAGGCGGACATCCACCCCGTTTGGCGGGCTGGATTCCCCACGACCAGTGCGTAGGCTGGTACGTTTTTCGTTACCACCGCTCCGGCGCCAATGAAGGCGTAGGGGCCGATGTCGTGGCCGCAGACGATGGTAGCGTTGGCCCCAATGCTGGCGCCGCGTCCCACGTGGGTGCGGGCGTACTGGCCGCGGCGGTTGATCGCACTGCGTGGATTCGTCACGTTGGTGAATACGCAGCTGGGACCGAGGAAGACCTCGTCGTCGCACGTGACGCCTTCATAGATGCTCACGTTGTTCTGTACCTTGACGTTTGCGCCCAAAACGACGCCGGGGGAGACCACGACGTTTTGGCCGATGTTGCAGCGTTCGCCCAGCACGGCGCCCGGCATAATGTGGCTGAAATGCCAAATTTTGGTGCCCGCTCCGATGCGGGCTCCTTCGTCGATGACTGCGGTTTCGTGGGCTTGGTAATTCACGTTGGTGTCACGCTTTTTTGAAGGCCTTGAATTCCTTGTGTTCAGACTTGTTCAGTTCCTCCGGCGTTAGGGTCTGAAAATACGCATAGGTGCGCTTCAGGCCTTCCGCACGGTCGATGGTGGGCTCCCAACCCAAAACCTCCTTCGCCCGCGCAATGTCAGGGCGGCGTTGCTTCGGATCGTTTTCGGGTAATTCCCGGTAGACGACTTTTTGGTCCGTACCGGTGAGGGCGATGATCTCTTCTGCGAAATCCCCGATGGTGATTTCGTCGGGGTTGCCGATGTTGACTGGACGGCTTTCGTCCGAAAAGTGCAGGCGGAAAATGCCTTCCACAAGGTCATCGACGTAACAGAAACTGCGGGTCTGGCTGCCATCACCAAAGACGGTCAGGTCTTCACCTCGGAGGGCTTGGCCAATAAATGCTGGCAGCACACGGCCGTCGTTCAGGCGCATGCGCGGTCCGTACGTGTTGAAGATGCGTACAATGCGCGTCTCTAATCCGTGGTACCGGTGGTACGCCATTGTAATCGATTCCTGGAAGCGCTTGGCTTCGTCGTATACGCCACGTGGGCCGATGGTGTTTACGTGACCGAAGTATTCTTCGTGCTGGGGGTGCACTTCCGGGTCGCCATAGATCTCACTGGTCGAGGCGATGGTGACTCGGGCGCCTTTATGCTTGGCTAAGCCAAGGCAGTTGTGCACACCGAGCGATCCGACCTTGAGGGTTTGGATGGGAACCTTCAAGTAGTCGATCGGCGATGCCGGTGAGGCAAAGTGCAGAATGTGGTCCAAATCGCCCTCGATGTCGATGTACTCCGTGACGTCGTGCTGGTGGAAGGTGAAATGGGGGTGTTCCTGCAGGTGAGCGATGTTTTTCAAGTCGCCGGTGATGAGGTTGTCCATGGCCTCCACCTTGAACCCCTCAGCGATGAAACGATCGCACAGATGCGAGCCCAAAAATCCAGCTGCTCCGGTGATGAGAACGCGCTCCATTAAGCAGGGTGCACCGTTGAGCGACCGATGCTCTTGTAGTAGAATCCGTGGTCGCGCATGGCGTCCAGTTCGTACAAGTTGCGGCCATCAAAAATGACAGGAGCCGCCAGCCGGGATTTGACATCTTCCATATTGGGATTGCGGAACACCTGCCACTCGGTGCAGATGAGCAAGGCGTCGGCACCTTCCAGTGCTTCCATGTGGTCCGAGGCGTATTGAATCTGGTCGCCGATGCTGCCGCGGACGTTGTTCATTGCTTCCGGGTCGAATGCCACCACTTGCGCACCTGCTTCCGTCAGCTTCTCGATCATGTACAGCGCCGGTGCCTCTCGAATGTCATCCGTTTCGGGTTTGAATGCGAGTCCCCACAGCGCAATTTTCTTGTCTTTGAGGTCGCCTTTGAAGTAATCCCGAAGTGGGTCGAACAGGATGGTTTTTTGGACATCATTGGCGCGTATAACGCTGGTTAGAATACCGAATTCAAAGTCAGCCAGCTCACCGCTTTTGTGCAGTGCCTGGACGTCCTTCGGGAAGCAGCTGCCGCCGTACCCGATGCCCGGGAAGAGGAAGCTCGATCCAATGCGGGTGTCTGTGCCCATGCCACGCCGCACCTTGTCCACGTCTGCGCCGACCAACTCGCAGAAGTTGGCCACCTCGTTCATGAAGGTGATTTTCGTCGCGAGGAAGGAGTTGGCGGCGTACTTGGTTAGTTCCGCGCTTTTTTCGTCCATGAAAATGATGGGATTGCCTTGGCGCACAAACGGCTTGTACAGCTCTTCCATCAGTTTTTGGGCCCTAGCGCTGGAGCATCCGATGACCACGCGGTCGGGCTTCATGAAGTCGTTGACCGCAAATCCTTCCCGGAGGAATTCGGGATTGGAGACGATGTCAAAGTCAACAGTGGCATTCGCAGCTACGGCCTCGTATACCTTTTCAGCTGTGCCTACTGGTACGGTGCTCTTGTCGATGATGACCTTATATTCCTTGATCATTTTGCCGAGTTCATCGGCGACCCCAAGAACGTAGCTCAAATCTGCCGAACCGTCCTCACTTGGAGGAGTGGGGAGCGCAAGAAAAATCAACTTTGCGTCTGCCACAGCTTCCTCAAGTAATGTCGTGAAGGAAAGGCGGCCTGCCTTGATGTTGCGATCGAATATTACGTCGAGGTGGGGTTCGTAAATCGGAATGTTGCCCGCCTTCATGGAGGCGACCTTTTGTTCTTCGATGTCGACGCAGATCACATTGTTTCCCGTCTCAGCAAAACATGTCCCCGTTACGAGGCCCACGTATCCAGTCCCTACTACCGCTATTTTCATTTTCTAATTAATCGATAAACTTAATAATCACATCTGAGATGAATTGTTGCTGTTCCTCAGTTAATTCCGTGTGCATGGGCAGCGAGAGAACTGTTCGCGCTAATTCAGCACTCACGGTATAGGTGTCCGGATTGTATTGAAAATGCGAAAAGGCTTGTTGCGCATGCCCCGGTACCGGGTAATAAATGCCCGACGGTATTCCGTGCTCAGCCAGGTGCGTCCGGAGCGCATCGCGCCGGCCTCCTCCAATTTTTAGGGTGTACTGGTGGAACACGTGGGAGCTACGTTGTTCACGCGCTGGAATGTGCAGTCCAGCGCAGCCTTCCAGTAGGGCATCGTACCGCGCTGCTGCGGCTTGCCGTGCGGAGAGGTAGCCCCGCAGGTGCTTGAGTTTGACCCGGAGGATGGCTGCTTGCAATCCGTCCAGCCGGGAATTGATGCCGACCACATCGTGGTGGTATTGCTTGACCATGCCGTGGTTGGCGATCTGCTTACAGCGCGTCGCAACGGCGTCATCGGAGGTGACAATCGCACCACCGTCGCCCATGCATCCGAGGTTTTTGGAAGGGAAAAAACTTGTGGTACCCATGAGCCCGAATGTGCCCGACTGTCCGTGGCGGTTGGTGTTCCCGCACCAGGCGGCCCCGATGGCTTGGGCATTGTCTTCGATGATGGGGACGCCGCTTGTTTCGCTGATGTCCATCAGGGCGTCCATGTCCGCCATTTGACCGAACAAATGCACGGGTACAATGGCCTTTGTTTGAGGGGTGAGGGCAGTGCGCACCTGCTCTGGGTCAATGGTGAAGGTGTCGCGATGCACATCAACCAAAACGGGTTTGGCCCCCATGAGTGCGACCACTTCAACGGTCGAGATGAACGTAAAGCCGGTGGTAATTACTTCGTCGCCCGGTCCGATACCGAGTGCCATCAAGGCAATTTGCAAAGCGTCGGTGCCGTTTCCACAGGGAATCACATGCTTCGAACCTGTAAATTCCGCCAGCTCCTCCGCAAAAGCAGCTACTTCGGGCCCTTTGACAAATGCCCCCGTCGCCATCACGCGGCCGATGGCCTCGTCGAGTTCCGATTGGATTTTGGCGTGTTGACCAACGAGGTCAACCATGTGGATTTTCTGATTCACCAGCTCGGGTTGATTTTCAAAAATACCCCGGCCCCGCGCGGTTATCTTCCCAATGATTCAAAAAAGCTAACACCGCATTGGTAACTTGCACGCACCGATGAGACCCACTGCTTTCGCATCCTTGATTCTGTTGCTGACCCTGGCGAGTGCGCCGGCGTGGGGTCAGCGTTCCGTGCGGGACAGCGCGCTCTTCTCGCCGCACGTCCACATACACGGCGGCGGCGGGGCGGCGCTCGGAGAGCTGGGCGACCGGTTTGGAAGCGGAGGCGTCTTCGGCGCGGGCTTCCACGTCAAGTTCCAATCGGGCTGGTTCGCTGGGGCGAACGCCAATTTTGGATTCGGCTATGGCGTCGAAGAGGAGGGGGTTCTGTCCAACCTCTTGACGCCGAATGGTCAGTTGATCGACAACGAGGGCCAAGTGGCGCTGCTGACGATTTCAGGACGCAGCGGGCTGTTCACCCTCGACGGCGGCAGGCTGTTTCCACTGCCCGGGATGAATCCCAACACGGGCATTTTGCTCCTCGCTGGGGTAGGGTCTGTCCACCATCGCGTTCATTTTGAAAACACCGAAAATCCCATCACCCAACTCGACCAGCCCTACCTGTCCGGCTACGATCGCTTGGCTTGGGGCGTGGCGGTAAAGGAGTTCGTGGGGTACTGGCACATGAGCGATAATGGCTTGATCAATTGGTACGGCGGCCTGGAGTTTTGGCAAGCCCGCACATGGCCGCAGCGCCCGATGAATTTTGACACACAGGAAGTGGAAGAAGGGCCGCGGAACGACCGGTTTGTCTCGCTGCAAGTAGGCTGGGTGTTCCACATCTACAAGCGGTCTTCATCCGTCGAACACTGGTACTGATGGGTGGTTTTTGGCACGGGTTGTTAATGCGGTTGTACCGCGCAGGAATCGGCTTGGCGGCGGCGTGCGGACACGCCAAAGCCCGCGGCTGGTTGGCCATGCGGGAGGGT
>DJYV01000123.1 GCA_002448555.1 Flavobacteriales bacterium UBA6969 | reverse complement strand
CGACCGGTTTTTCTTTGAGTGGTCCCTCGCGGAGTTGGGTGTTGTACAAGGGGATGTGCTCGAGTATTGGTTCGAGGTGTGGGACAACGACCGCATCCACGGCCCCAAGATGGCGCGATCCACCCCCCGCACCTTTGCCCCGCCTTCGGAGTTAGACATTCGTGAGGAGCGCGATCAAGCAAACGCCGACATCGAGGAACAGATGCGGCAAGCGCGCGAAAGCGCCGCAGAACTGCGCGAGGAAATGGAGGAGCTCCGCCGGCAACTGGCAGAAGATTCGGAAATCGACTGGAAAGATGAGCGGGCCATGGAGGAGTTGATGAAAAAACAGGATGAGCTCCGCGAGAACCTCGAAGAACTGCAGCAACAAAACAGCGAAAAAGACAAGCGCGCCAACGAATTCAGCCCGGAAGAAGATCGCATCCTAGAAAAACAAGAACAACTCCAAGAGCTCATGGAGCAGGTCATGAGCGATGAGCTTAAAGAGATGTACGAGGAGATGCAACGGCTCATGGATGAGATGGATCCAGATGCCTTGGAGCAGATTCAAGAGCAACTCGAAAACATGCAGGTCGACCAAGAGTCCTTGGAAAAAGAGTTGGACCGTGCGCTTGAGCAATTCAAACAACTGGAATACGAGGTGAAAATGGAAGAAGCCATTGAGGACCTCAAGGAACTTGCAGAAAAACAGGAAGAGCTTGCGGAAAAAACACGCAATGAAGAAAGTCCCAGCGATAGCCTCAAAGCGGAGCAAGACGCATTGAACGAGGAGTTTGAAGAAATCCAAGAGCGCTTGGACCAGCTGGACGAAGACAACCAAGAACTCGAAAACCCGAACGCCACAATGGACCGCACCGAAGAAAGCGAATCCATCGAACAAAAAATGAATGAAAGCTCCGATCGATTAGAGCAAGAAAAAAACAAAAAGGCCTCCCAGCAGCAGCAGCAGGCGGCGGATGAAATGCAGCAGATGGCGGAACAGATGGAAAGTATGATGCAGCAGCAAAGCGAGGAATCCGTGGAGATCGATATGGAGGCCTTGCGGGCGTTGCTCGAAAACATCATCGACCTGTCGTTTGACGAGGAGGGATTGATGGAGGCATTGCGAACCACTAGCGACAACGACCCGGCCTACGTCCTCCATGGACAAACCCAACGCCGGCTCAAGGACGACGCACACATGGTAGAAGACTCTTTGTTTGAATTGAGCCTGCGCATCCCTCAAATAGCTCCCGCAGTCAACCGGGAAATTGGCCTCATCAACCACCACATGGAACAGGCGTTGGGCGGCTTCGGCGACCGCGAAACCGACCTCATCACCAGCAACCAGCAGTACGTGATGACCAGCTTCAACAACCTGGCTTTGATGTTGGATGACGCGCTGCAGCAAATGCAGCAGGACATGGCGCAAAAGCAGCCGGGGAGCGGCAACTGCGAAAACCCCGGTGGCAACGGCAAGCCCAAACCTTCGCCGAGTGCAGGCGACATCAAAAAGATGCAGCAATCCCTCAGTGAACGCTTGCAAAAAATGAAAGAAATGATGGGGGAAGGCGCCAATGCCGGCCCCGAAGGTCGCCAGCAACGGCAGCTCAGCAAAGAGCTGGCCCAGATGGCCGCACAGCAGGCGGCGCTCCGCCAAATGGCCGAGAAGAAAGCCCAGGAACTCAACGCTGACGGCTCCGGCGACGGCACACAAATGAGCGACATCGCCAAAGAGATGGAGGAAATCGAGCGCGACCTGGTCAACAAAGATGTGACCATCGAAACCCTCGAGCGCCAACAAGAGCTGTTGGTGCGTTTGCTGGAAGCCGAAAAAGCGGAGATGACGCGGGGTGAAGACGACAAGCGCAAATCCACCACCGGCAATCAAAACCTCGCCACCACCCCCGCCCCGCTCCTGGAATACCTCGACCAAAAAGCACGTGAAGCTGAATGGTTACGAACAATTCCACTTGAATTGCAGGGGTATTACCGGGACCGAGTCAATGATTATTTCAATAATTTGGACGACACAAAGCCCACCCTCGAGCTTCAACCCGAACGCTAGGCATTATGATTGAGACCATGCACAAATTGGAATTTGCTTCCCAGCCGGAGAATATTGCGATCATTGAGCGTTTGATCGATGAAATTCGAGACAATAACGCATTCGACGACGAATGCTATGGCGACGTATTGATCGCCATGACAGAGGCTGTCAACAACGCCATCGTCCACGGTAATAAATTGCAAGACAACAAAACCGTTGTCGTTGAGTACGAACTACAAGCGCGTAACCTCTTCTTCAAAATCACCGACCAAGGTGCGGGCTTTGACTTCGAAAACGTCCCTGACCCCACCTCGCCCGAGAACATCGAAAAACCCAATGGACGCGGCGTTTTCCTCATGCGCAGCCTCGCTGATGAATGCACGTTTGATGATGATGGTCGCATTGTTGAGTTGACCTTCAACGACGTCTTCGCGGCGTCCTAACCTCCCTATCCTTGGCATTCCAATTTCACAATGCCGACCACGCTTTTCGGTGCCCCAACCGACGCAACATCCGAGCGTGGATCCATGATTTTGCGGCTGCACATGGCAAAACCATTGGTGAACTCGCTGTCGTGTTCTGCTCGGACGATTACCTGTTGGAGGTGAACAGAACCCACCTGCAGCACGATTACTACACTGATATCATCACGTTTGACTACTGCGAAGCGGATGAAATCGCGGGAGATTTGATGCTTTCCGTCGACCGCATCAAGGCCAATGCAAAAACACACAATCAGCTGTTTATCAATGAGTTACTTCGTGTGATTATCCATGGACATCTCCACCTTGTCGGGTACAGAGACAAAACAGACGCCGAGCAAAAAACCATGCGCAACCAGGAGGATGAATGGATTGCGCGCTACTACGAACGCTACACATGATCCACGACACATACGACGTCATCGTAGTTGGAGCAGGACACGCGGGCAATGAAGCTGCTGCTGCTGCCGCAAACCTCGGAGCCTCTACCCTGCTCATCACCATGAACATGGGGGTCATTGGTCAGATGTCCTGCAACCCCGCAATGGGCGGTATCGCTAAAGGACAGATCATTCGGGAAATTGATGCGTTGGGAGGATATTCAGGCATTATCAGTGACCACAGCGCCATTCAGTTCCGCATGTTGAACCGGTCCAAAGGACCCGCTATGTGGTCGCCACGCACCCAAAACGACCGCATGCGTTTCGCTGAAAAATGGCGATTAATGCTGGAACAAACGCCGAAACTTGATTTTTGGCAGGACGCTGTGATCGAATTGCTCATCGAAAATGGAGTGTGTGTGGGCGTGAAGACCCAATTGGGCGCCACCATTCGTTCCCGTTCGGTTGTCGTGACCGCGGGCACATTCCTCAACGGCCTCATGCACATCGGTGAGAAGCAATTTGGCGGTGGGCGCGCTGGTGAGAAGGCCGTACGTGGCATTACTGAGCAATTGGTGGAACACGGCTTCAGTGCTGACCGAATGAAAACAGGAACCCCTCCGCGTGTGGACGGCCGAAGCATTAACTACACGGTAATGGAGGAGCAAAAGGGAGATGACAATCCGCAGCGCTTCTCATACACCGAAACCCCTTTGCTCAAGCACCAGCGCAGTTGCCACATCGCCTACACCAACACGGGCGTCCACGACCTGCTGCGCGAAGGGTTTGACCGATCGCCCATGTTCAACGGCCGCATCCAGGGGTTGGGGCCTAGGTATTGCCCGAGCATCGAGGACAAAATCGAGCGGTTCAGCGACAAAGACGCACACCAGCTATTTGTCGAGCCTGAAGGATGGGACACCATTGAAGTCTATGTGAACGGATTCAGCACAAGCCTGCCTGAAGATGTCCAAGTTCGCGCCTTGCGCGCTGTACCTGGGTTTGAAAACGTGAAGTTCTTCCGGCCTGGGTATGCGGTTGAGTATGACTTTTTCCACCCCACTCAACTCCGCCACAGCCTCGAGACCAAGGCCATCAACAACCTCTTTTTTGCAGGCCAAATCAATGGGACCACCGGCTACGAAGAAGCCGCAGCTCAAGGCATCATGGCCGGAATCAACGCAGCACGTTCCACGTGGAACAAAGAGCCGATTGTGTTGAAACGTAATCAAGCGTATGTCGGCGTCTTGATTGATGACCTTGTCACCAAAGGCACCAAAGAGCCGTACCGCATGTTCACTTCGCGAGCTGAATACCGCATCCTCCTTCGGCAGGACAACGCAGATCAGCGACTCACTCCGTTGTCCCACAGTTTTGGGTTAGCCGATGACGATCGCTTGCGCAAGCTCGAGAACAAGCGCGACCGAGTCCAAGGCATGCGCAAAGGATTGGAAAAACTCAGTGTGTCTCCAGACGACGCGGCTAGCTTATTGAAGGCAAAAGGTTCTGCGCCTTTAAAGCAGAAACAGAAAGCCATTTCTATTCTGACACGGCCCAACATCGGAATCAATGATATGATTGACCACATGGAAGGGGTGACCACACTATCCAATGCCCACGCGCTTACACCGTCTGATTTGGAAAGCATGGAGGTCGAAATCAAATACCAGGGCTATATCGAAAAGGAGCAGGCGGTAGCCGATAAGCTGCAGCGATTGGATTATGTCAGCATCCCTAAAGACTTTGATTACCACGCTTTGGAATCGCTCAGCAGCGAGGCACGAGAAAAGCTTTCGGCCAAACAACCCGACACCCTCGCCACCGCTTCGAGAATTTCCGGGGTGAGCGCTTCCGACCTGGCTGTTCTTCTCGTTCGGCTCGGTCGATAAAGTGTTTCACGTGAAACATCTTAAATAAAGCTATTTCCACGCCCGTCAAGGGCCAAGCACCCCTTCGTGAACCACGCATCGAATCGTCGACGAAAGTTTATTTAGGCAAATGTCTGGCTGTCAGTACTTTAACACGCTTTGCCGGCCAAACCCCCCAAGCTACCTTTGCGGCTGAATATTTCATCACCATGGACATCCAAAACATCCTCCGCCAACTCAACATTCAATCCACCAACCCCGGCGTCATGATCGGCACCGAAGCATTTGGATCGGGGCCTGTCATTGATTCAATTTCTCCTGTCGACGGCAAAGTCATTGCATCGCTTACAAGCGCAACCGAGGAAGAATACGACCGCGTCATTAAAGCGGCCCAAGCCGCCTTTGTGGAATGGAGAAATGTCCCTGCTCCCAAAAGGGGAGAGGTAGTTCGTCAATTTGGAGACGCTCTTCGCGAAAAGAAGGACGCATTGGGTGCCTTGGTGAGTTATGAGATGGGTAAGTCACTGCAAGAAGGGTTGGGCGAAGTGCAGGAGATGATTGACATCTGTGACTTTGCGGTCGGCCTGAGCCGTCAGCTATACGGAATGACAACACATTCCGAGCGGCCTGAACACCGCATGTTTGAACAGTATCACCCACTCGGAGTGGTTGGTATCATCTCTGCTTTCAACTTTCCTGTCGCCGTTTGGGCTTGGAACACAGCCCTTGCATGGATCTGCGGTGATTCGTGTGTTTGGAAGCCCTCCGAAAAGAGCGCCCTCTGCTCTATTGCTTGCCAGCACATTTGGAACGAGGTCGCTGAAGCCAACGACGTTCCCGCGGCTTTGTCTTGCGTAGTGAATGGCTATGCCAACATCGGGGAGAAAATCAGCGCCGACGGTCGCATTCCACTCGTTAGTGCGACCGGAAGCACACGAATGGGTAAAGCTGTTGGCGCCACAGTCGGCGCTCGATTGGGCCGTGCTTTGCTAGAATTGGGCGGAAACAACGCCATCATTATCACACCGGACGCCGACCTCGACATGGTTGTGCCTGCAGCGGTGTTTGGTGCTGTCGGAACATGCGGCCAGCGTTGCACATCCACGCGCCGTTTGATCATCCACCGATCCATCTACGATCAGGTCAAAAACGTGTTGGCTAATGCCTACCAGCAGTTGAGCATCGGCAACCCCCTCGACCAAAACAACCACGTCGGACCGCTGACCGACCAAGATGCCGTCCAGATGTACTTGGATGCGCTTCAGGCAGTCGAAGACCAAGGGGGAAAATTTGTTGTGAAAGGAGGGAAGCTCGAGGGTGCTGGATACGAAAGCGGTTGTTATGTCAGCCCGTCCATTGCTGAAGCGTCCAATGACATGGCGATCGTCCAACACGAAACCTTCGCGCCGCTGTTGTACATCATGCCATACGACGAATTGGATGAGGCCATTGCCATGCAAAACAATGTCGCACAAGGGCTTTCCTCGGCCATCATGACCAACAACGTGCGGGAAGCTGAAGCGTTCCTGTGTGCAAGCGGGTCTGATTGCGGCATTGCGAACATCAACATCGGCACTTCCGGTGCCGAAATCGGCGGAGCGTTTGGCGGAGAAAAAGAAACGGGCGGTGGCCGCGAATCAGGCTCCGATGCGTGGAAAGCATATATGCGCCGACAAACCAATACCGTCAATTACGGCCGCACCTTACCGTTGGCACAGGGCATCAAATTTGACCTCGGTTGATGCGCAGAACCTACCTGGTTTTCGCGGTCGCATCGTTAGCAGCGTGTGCAGCTCCAACACAAGCCCCGACATTTGATCGTTTGGTCTTCGCATTGAATGATTCGGTTCAAGCTGGTTTTCAGGTTTTGATTGGCGATTCAGTGTGGGTCATTGACAATGGGGGAGAGGTTATTCAACTCGACCGCATCGGCCACAACGCGCTCCGAGTTCCGGTGTTCAATGGTTCCCTCACCTTGAATACTGAAAACACAGGACAGTGGACTGATTCCCTGCGACCAGCCACTGAAAACAACGCTTACCAAGTCCCGTTCTTCCTGACACAGTCTACTTCAGCAACAGCCAGCCAGACCATCGATGGTTGTTGGGATGTTTGGTTCGGTGAAGGCAGCGCTCAACAAGAAGGGGTGGCTAATGCGCAACTCGACTTGCGCTTCACTGGTGGCCGGTTGGAGGGTACGATGCGGACACCAACGGGGGATTACCGTTACCTCTCAGGCCAGCTTGATGGCAACGAATTAACCCTTCAAACATTTGATGGCGCCCACCTGTTTTATTTCCGCGCCACGCGGACTGATGATGCGTGGGCCGATGGTCATTTCTACAGTGGCAACCACTACCACACCACGTGGTCAGCAGCACCTGCTGAACCGTGGAATTCAAGTGTCGCGTTAGACCAATTGAAACCTCCTGTGGATTCCTTATTTGTTCGCCTCATCGATGAGGGCGGCAACCCATATGAGCGCTCCTTGTTGCCGAAAGAAGGGCGCGTCACTGTGTTGGATGTTCTCGGCACTTGGTGCCCCAATTGCATGGACGAAGTGCGTCTACTGGCAGCCCTTCCTATGCGGCAAGTAGATCAACTTTCAGTGGCATTCGAGCGACCAGATTCAGCCGCAGAAGCCTATGGTCGGTTGAATGATTTTAAGTCGGAAATGGGGGTGGGGTGGGATGTGGTGCTGGGTGGAAAAGCCAATAAACAGGTGGCGGCAGATGCGTTCCCGTTTTTGGACCGCATCATCAGTTTTCCTACCACACTGTTCATCCAGCACGACGGCACCGTTCACGTCCATTCAGGGTTCAATGGTCCCGCGACCGGTACGGCTTACGAAGCTGAAGTTGCCGCATTTAAGCGGTATGCTGCACCCGTTATTTCGTTGGAAAGTCGTTGACCCGGTCGACTTCGATGCGTTTCGTTTGGTTCGCCAACTGCCAAGCCGTGTAGAAAACGAGCTGGCCAATTTCGGCCGTCTTGTCGTAGTGGATTTTCTCCGGATCGTCTCCCGGACGGTGGTAATCCTCGTGGACACCACTGAAGTAGAAAATCACCGGGATGTTGTTCTTAGCGAAGTTGTAGTGATCGGAGCGGTAGTAAAACCGATTGGGGTCATCTGGAGCATTGAAGGTGTAATCCAATGCTAAGTTGGTGTAGGTCGCGTTGGCGGTTTCGCTGATGTCGTGGAGCTCTGAGGAGAGTTTATCTGAGCCAATGAGGTAGACATAACGGTCGTCGTCCGGGTGCGCTTCGTCAACACGGCCGATCATGTCAATGTTCAAGTTGGCCACGGTTTGTTCCAACGGCCAAATCGGGTGGTCAGCATACCATTCGCTCCCCAACAATCCCTTTTCCTCACCAACAACCGTCATCAACAATACGCTGCGCTTGGGGCCATTGCCGGCTTTTACCGCTTCTTGAAAGGCCTGTGCAAGTTCCAATACCGTCACGGTACCCGAGCCATCATCGTCTGCGCCATTGTGGATATCACCGTCGATGATGCCCACGTGGTCGTAATGGGCTGTGATCACAATCAATTCTTCACGCAACAGGGAATCCGAACCTGGGATGTAGCCAAGAACATTCTGACATACGACCGCTTCTTCGGTGCGGTCCAACGAAAAAGTCCACGACGCCTTGACCAGATTAACCGCGTCGGGTGCTTTCCCTTTCGCTAGTTTTTTGCTCCACTTCTTCCATGATTTCACGTCCGCGGCACTCCACCATCCATAAGTAGCGGCCGCATCCACCATAAAAGTGGGTATGCGAGTTCCCTCGCGCTCTTTCGGTTCTTCACGGTCCAAGCGCAACGACTTGCGCATCAACCACGGCTTCATGCGGCTGCGAAGTGTGCTGATGTCTTCGCTGACAACTACGACGGCGACAGCACCCCCGGCGTTCGACATTTCACGTACTTCACTCAATCCATCGGTTCCAGCCATCACAACCGCTTTCCCGGCAACATCGGCCGAAGCAATTGCTGATGCACTGCTCACCGCTACCATGGGTACATCTTCGAGTACCGATACCTTAAGTCCTGGGTAGAAAAGAAAGTCCTCCAGGAATACGAGTGAATTCCCATTAACAGAACCCTGACCACCAGCAATCTGCGAACGGATCAACTTAACCGGTTGGTAATAGGTTGAACCGTCGTAAGGTTCAATGCCGAGGCTATTGAAGTGGCTTGCGATGTAAGCAGCAGCTTTCTCTGCACCGCGTTCGCCAGTCTCTCGACCTTCAAACGCGTCGCTTGCCAAAACCATTAAGTGATTTTCCAAATCATCAGCCATTATCATAGCAGCATAAGGCTGTGGGTCCCCCAACTGCGCCAGCGCTTGAAGTGAAGAAACCAGCGACAACAAACAAAGGATCATAGCGCAGGCAATCTTATTGACTCGACGCTCGTGCCGGCCCCCTTCAAATTCCTCTTCCATGTAGGCTTTTAATATTTCCAAACCTTCTGATTCCGTGACAAACCGCGCGGGGATGCACAAGACATTAGCATTGTTGTGTTGCTTGACCAGTTTGGCTACCTCGCTATTCCAAGCCAATCCAGCTCGAACCGACTGGTGTTTATTGGCTGTCATCGCAACGCCGTTGGCGGAACCACAGATTAAGATGCCGAAGTCGGCCGATGCGTTCGCAACATCCTCTGAAACAGCGTGTGCGTGATCGGGGTAATCCACACTTTCCTGCGAATCAGTGCCGCGATTGATAACTTCAACTCCCTGGGATTCCAGGTGCGTGGTTAAGACTTTTTTTAAGGCGGGTCCAGCATGATCACCTCCGATTGAAACGCGCATTTTTCCGAATTTGAATGGCAAGTTAATTCACAACTTCACAGTTGATAGTGCGTTTATCATGTGAAGAACTCCACAACAACTTCACTTTCAATTTCATCGTTTTCGTCTAAGCCTAATCGTCCCCCACAATTCAAAATTTTGACCCTCGAATTTTCACCTTCATTTTTCCGGATGCTTTTGAAGGTTATCGACGATTCAAGTTGGCATAAATTATCCTAACCGTGTGCTGTACACAGAGTGTTTAAAACCATCTTTAAGCTTTGAAAATCAATGGTTCATTTTGCACCAGCCTGTTCAGAACTGAAACGTTTGTCGTGAACAAGATGGAAATCAAAGCAAAATCCATGTGGCTTACCAACAGAATCAACATCCCTATTACGATGTATTTATTTTCTAAGAAAGAGAATATTTTATTGTTGTGTCTGTGGATGACAATTTGCGGTCTTTCGCAAGAATCTGTCGGTGAATGCACTTGGACGGTGTATACCTTTCCGAATGGAAAAACAGCAAGTGAAGGATGTTTAATCAATGGTCAACCCGAAGGCATTTGGACGGCGTTCCATGAAAATGGAAATGTTAAGAGCAGGGGTAATCGCCGGGATTTCTTGCTCGATGGGACCTGGGATTTTTTTGATTCAACCGGGGTCAAGTTGCGATCGGTGGAATACGCAGCGGATTTGAAATCGGGATGGGAACGCAGTTACTACCCCAACGGAGAAGTGAAGGTTGAGCAACATTATGAAGCCAACCAACGTTCCGGTTGGACGTATGAATACGACCAGGAAGGTCAACGGCGCAAAGCGATTCCTTATCGCAGCAACTTGGAAGATGGGAAGGGCCGGGAATATGCGGCAGACGGACGCACCATCGCGCTGCTCGAATACGACAAAGGGTATTTACGCACCATCGAAAAAATTAACCGGTACGATTCATTTGGGCAAAAGATTGGGGTGTGGATGGAGTGGACGGGCAATGGAATTTTGCAGGAACAAGGACCGTGGGAAGCGGGCAAGCGGAACGGTTTGTTTCGGTTTTACGATCAATGGGGACAGCTTGAAGATGTGGTGAAGTATTTTGAAGGGGAGGTGGTTTCAGACGCGGTAGAAACCCAAGAAATAGATATTCGAACAACGACCCACGCTAACGGAACCATTGCGACGCGCTCGACCTACGAGAACGGAGTGCGGGTCGGAGTGTATACCGAGTACGACGAAGCTGGAAACATCACCACTGGCGCCCTCTTTGAACAAGGCCTGAAGATTGGCGAAGGGGTGACCAACGCCGAGGGCAAGCGCATCGGGGAGTGGAAGCAATTTTATCCGGATGGTGCGCTCAAATCAGAAGGTGCATTTACTGAAGGCAAACGTGAGGGCCGCTGGCGGTTCTACGCGGAGACGGGTCAATTGATACAGGAGGGTACGTACCGAGACGGTGCCTTTCACGGAAACTGGCGGTGGTATTACATCGATGGCTCCCTGCATCGTAATGAATCGTACCGCAAAGGCAAAGCCGATGGCAACTTTTTGGAATTGGACCGCGCCGGCAAAACACTGGTGGAGGGCCGTTATGATTACGGATTGAAACAAGGGCCTTGGATCATGGATGTGAATGATCACAGGGAAGAAGGCCAATACGTTGATGGTGAACGGAACGGAACCTGGATTCATACCTTCCCAAATGGCACAGAGCAGTTTAAAGGCGAATTTGAAATGGGCCTACCAATTGGCAAGCACGTCTACAAGGATTACAACGGCTCCACCGAACGGGTGGAACGCTACAACCTCGGACAACGCGAGGGTAAATGGCTCTATTACGGGCCAAATCAAATGCTTCAACAAACCCTGCAATACAAGCGTGGTGAGTTGGTGCGAATTGATGGCAAGCGAATCAAACCAGCTGAGGGTTAACTTAGAGGGATAGCATGGAAACCCGAGAGCAAATGGTGGCGTGGACGGATGTGTGGACAGACCCCACATTGGTCTTCAGTGAAGGAGGCGATTTGCTGCACACCAATACTGCTGCGCTCCGGGTTTTTTCGGATTCAGAACGGGAAGAGGCTGTAGGCGTTTGGAACCACATTCAAGCACACCCCGAGCAACACCCATTCCCTTGGTCCAATGCGGCAGGATCAACTGCCTACACCGTTCACCCGGGACAGGTCGACGGATGTTATTTTGCTGTGTTCAAAGATGCCCGTGAGCAAGGTGAGTTGGTGGCAGCATTGAATCATAATAAACTGTTATACAGTAGTTTAGCTAATGGTACAATCGAAGGTTTGGCTTTGGTATACAAGGGTAAAATCATTGATTCAAACCCGCAATTATGGCGCGTAATTGGTATTTCCAATGCAGTTGAATTAGCGGAAATGAACCTCGAAACCTTGCTTGGGATGCGCAATTGGAAGCGATTGGCAGTTCGTCTGGGTGAGGTGATTGAATTTGAATTTGTCAACCTACTGGGTCAGCAGTTGGTGGTGGAAGGAAGGATGAGCCAAGTCGGACAGGACAGTGAGAGTTTTGCTCTGGCGTTGTTGGACATCACCGAGACACGGAAAATTTCACAGGACCTCCTTCAAACCAAGGAACGGTTCCGTTTGCTCGTGGAGACCAATCCATTCGGGTTATTTTTGGTTGTGCAAGGCAACATCCGTTATGCCAATCAAGCTGGCATGGAAATCCTCGCTATTCAGGACGAGGAAGAGGTGTACAACCAGCGGCTTATGAATTTTTTTGAAGCTGGTGATCAAGTGCGGATCACAGAAGACATAGATCGCATCTTGTCGGGAGAGAAGACGGCTTACTTGGAGGTTTCCATTTTGCAAGCCAATGGTAAGGCGAGGGAAGTTGGTGTTCAGATGGTCCTGAGTTTCTTTGATAACCAACCGGCGGTGCAGGTAACAGTCAACGACTTGTCCACGCGCATGCAGTTGGTTCGGGAGCAGATGCGGCGATCCTCAGCCGAGGGAGCCAACACCCTACTCAAGGAGGAAATTAAACAACACCGCAAAACGCAGAAACAATTGATGCGGGCGGAACGCTTCAATCGCTCCATTATCGAAAGTTCCATCGACATGATCATGGCATTCGATGCGGAGGGGAACATCATTCAATTCAACCATGCAGCATCCGTGGAATTCGGAATGACAGCCGAGGATGCGATGCAACTGAAAGGGCACGATTTCCTTGAGAATCCGGCGGATTTTGAAACCATACTGAAAGATCTGCGCAAGCAACGGTATTACGCCGGAGAAGTTGCGGGACGTCGGGCAAGCGAAGAGGTGTTCCAGATGCTGATTTCCATTGCTGCCTTGCAAAATGAAGAGGGAGAGGAAACAGGATTTGTATTGGTGGGCCGGGACATCACGGACATTCGTTTGGCGGAGCAAGAATTGCGCCGAAGCGAGGAACGGTACCGGGACATCTTGGACAACGCGAGCGACCTGGTTTTCTTGGTGGATGAGGAAGGGCTGATCACGTATGCCAATCCGGCATTTTTCTCCACACTGGGGTACGACGCTAAATCACTCAAAGCGATTAAAATCCAAGAAATTGCCTCACCCCCAGAAGGCCAGAGCATCGAGGACTGGAAGGACTGGCTGGTGGGCGATCGCAACGAACGAACCTTCACAAGCAAGGACGGCTCGGAGCTGAGAATGCTCGGTGGAGGCTCAGTTCAAACCAACCCCAAAGGCCAACTCATCGGCCTGCGCTGCATCTACCTGAATGTTTCGGAAGTGCGGGCCTACCAACGTTCCGCCCTCGTGCAGTCGGCCAAGCTGGAATCGATATTCAACTCGACCCACTACCTGCTCATGTTCACCATTGATCAGAAATTCAATGTGACCTCAGTGAACCAAAACATCGTGGAGGTGCTCAACGAGCAGTTTGGTTTTGACACCATTGTGGGAACCCCCATCATTGCACTGCTGAAGGAGGTGGTTTCTGAAGAATTTTACAAGGGACAATTCCAACTGTTTGTGCGTGCTGCGCAAGGGGTGCAACAGCAGTTTGAGCTGCCGTTGGTTAATCAGCAAGGGGAGGTGGTCTGGTATCAACTGTTCATCAATCCGGTGCAGTACGACGAAGGCACCAAAGAACTCAGCTGCATCGCCTACGACATTACCGAA
>DJYV01000030.1:7310-12032 GCA_002448555.1 Flavobacteriales bacterium UBA6969 | reverse complement strand
CGCTTGAAATTTTCGATGAGGACGTCGTGCGAAGCCAAGGCTTGTTCGAGCCACGCCTGTCCGGCAGCGGTCGCCAAATCCTGCCAGACAACCTCTTTTTCTCCATTGGCGCCCTCGTAATAGGCCGAGGATGTGTTCTCGGCGTCTTCGTGCTTGGTTTTCCAGCTGCGGGTGACATCGCCGTGCGGCGGGCGTTCGACTTTGGTGACGTGTGCGCCGCGTTCAGCCAGTGCCGTCCCTGCCAGCGGGCCAGCGAGGACGCTCGCCAGTTCCAATACGCGCACGGATTCCAGTGGCCCCATGGCGCTAAATTACGCGCTGGGCTTCAACACGGATTGGTAGGTGTTGATGGCCCGTTGCCGCGCGGTTTTGTGGTCGACAATGGGATCGGGGTAGGCGGAAGTGCCGTACTCGGGAACCCACTTGCGCACGTACTGCAATTCTTTGTCGAATTTTTCTAGCTGGGAGGTGGGGTTGAAAACGCGGAAGTAGGGAGCTGCATCGCAGCCTGACCCCGAGGCCCACTGCCATCCGCCCACGTTCGAGGCGAGGTCAAAATCGAGGAGCTTTGCCGCGAAGTAGCGTTCGCCCCAGCGCCAATCCGTCAGCAGATGCTTGCACAGAAATGAGGCCACGACCATGCGCACGCGATTGTGCATGAAGCCCGTGGCATTCAGTTCGCGCATACCGGCGTCGACCAGTGGGTAGCCCGTTTTGCCCGCACACCACGCAGCAAAATGTGCTTCGTTGTTGTCCCATGGTATGGCATCGTAAGCGGGCCGAAAGGATCCTTCCACCGAGTGCGGGAAATAGTAGATGATCATTTGGTAGAAATCGCGCCAGATCAACTCGGTCGTCCATTTTTCGCTGTGCTGCAATCCTGCGCGCAGGGCTTGGCGAATGCCGATGGTGCCAAAGCGGAGGTGCAGGGAAAGGCGAGAGGTGCCGGGGATGGCGGGGAAGTCCCGCTTGGCACCGTAGGCATCCAGCACCTCCGTTTCGATGTTCCGAGGCGGAACCAAGTCATCCAATTCCGGGCACGTTTCAAATCCCATTTCGGCCAGCGAGGGCATCTCACGGTCGGGTACAGCGAGCCACGATGCTGATTGCGCCCGCTCCAATGACGGCGCTTCCGCATAATCTGTGGCAGAGAGGATTTTGCGCCACTTTCTGCTGTAAGGGGTGAACACCGTGTAAGGCTTTCCGGTATCCTTCGTCACTTCGTTTTTTTCCAGAATGACGCTGTCCTTGACGCCTTTGAAAGTCACGTTGCGGCCGGCGAAAAAATCCGACATGGCCCGGTCGCGCTGCTGGGCGTAGGGCTCATAATCCCGCCCCACGTGGACCGACGCGAGCGCCATGCTTTGTGCATGCCACGTGTCCATCCACTCGTCCCACACGGTTTGTGGATCCCCGTACCCTACCAATAGCTGTCCGCCAAAGGATTTCATCTGTTCACCAATGGCGTGCAGCTCACGGTGGAGAAACGCAACGCGGCGATCGGACGGGTGTTCCAATCGTCCCAGGATGTTCTGGTCAAAAATGAATGCGATGGCTACGCGATCTGTTGAGGCGGCTTGTTCAAGAGCAGAGAGAAGAGCCCGGTTGTCCGCCAATCGCAAGTCGCGGCGCATCCAATGAACGTGTAAGGAAGTTGACAAATTTTTGAAGATGAAAGTGGAGCGAGCGTGAACCTTCTTCGCTCCATAGGGTTCTGTTCTCATAACCTTGTTTAAATGAAAAAAGTTTTTTACTCCTTTGGGCTCATAGCCCTCTTCTTTGGGAACCAGTTGGTTGCCCAAGACAATCCCTGCGGTGTCGAAGGCGTCGTCGTAGAAGCGTCCAGTTTTCAATATGCCCCGGCGGACCTCGAAATCGAAGTCGGCCAGACGGTGGTTTGGGTCAACATGGGCGGTTTTCATGACGTCAATGGCGTCGAAAGTGCAATTGATGAAGAGTGGAACAACCCGGAGACATTCTCACTCGGGGCTGTAACCGGCAACATGGACGGTGTTTGCATCGGCTCCCACACCTTCACGATTGAAGGGATGTACGATTACGACTGCTCCATCGGCTCTCACGCCGCTAACGGAATGGTCGCGACCGTGACGGTCAATCCCGCACCACCGACCAACACGGTTGTGGATATCATCGTGAACAGCGAAGATCACACGTTGCTCGAAGCGGCCGTAGGCGCAGCCGGTTTGGTTGATGCATTGAGCGCAGAAGGTCCGTTCACGGTATTCGCCCCAACCGACGATGCCATCGTCGCGTTGACAGAAGCGCTTGATATCACTGCAGATGAGTTGTTGGCATTGCCAAACCTCGTGGACATTCTCCAGTACCACGTTGTCGGTGCTGAGGCCTACTCGTCTGATTTGACGGATGGTCAGCAAATTGAGACCTTGCTCGGAGAAGACGTAACGGTGAGCATCACTGCGGACGGTGTCTTCATTAACAACGCTCAGGTCATTGTCGCGGACCTTGCCGCCGATAACGGTGTGGTGCATGTAATCGATGCTGTATTGATGCCCGAGCTCGAGGAGGAAACCACGGTTGTGGACATCATTGTCGACAGCGAAGACCACACGTTGCTCGAAGCAGCTGTTGGAGCAGCGGGCTTGGTTGACGCGTTGAGCGGTGAGGGTCCTTTCACGGTCTTTGCCCCAACTGATGCAGCCATCGTCGCGTTGACGGAAGCGCTTGAAATCACAGCCGATGACTTGTTGGCGTTGCCCAACCTCGCGGACATTCTCCAGTACCACGTTGTGGGCGCTGAAGCCTTCGCTACCGACTTGACCGATGGTCAGTTGATTGAGACACTGCAAGGCAGCAACGTAACGGTGAGCATCACTGCTGATGGCGTCTTCATCAACGATGCACAGGTCACGGTTGCCGACTTGGAAGCGGACAACGGAGTGGTGCATGTCATCAACGCAGTTTTGTTGCCTCCAACGACGGACGTAACCGAATTGACTTCATTTGAATTGAGCATTTACCCCAACCCGGTACACGGAGGTACATTCACCGTGAGCGGAGCATGGGAAGCCGGCGCGAGCATTGAGGTGTTCGAGTTGACCGGCCGAAAGGTGTTTGAAACAACCTCTACACAAACCACAGTAACCGTTTCCACCGATGGATGGGAAGCGGGCACATACGCTGTGCGCATCATGGATGGCGCTCGTACGGCAACACGATTGTTTCTGGTTGATTGATTCTCAGACCGATTGACTAGCAGCGGGCCAGCCCTCAGGGTTGGCCCGCTTTTTTTTACACCAAATCGGCCAATGCCTCGTCGAGATCCGTGAATTGAAAAGCGAATCCGTCATTCGTGATGCGCTCCGCTACAACCCGCTGCGAGGAAAGCACAACGGAGGCCATTTCGCCGTAGACGATCTTCAAGGCAAATGGCGGCACGCGCGGCGCCCAAAAAGGCCGATGGCACGCTTTGGCAATGGCTTTGGAAAGGGTCTGGTTGGTCACAGGCTGAGGTGCCACCACATTGTACGCGCCTGCAGCCTTCGGTTCGTTGAGGGCCCATGCAAACGCGCGTTGCACATCGATTTCGTGTACCCAGGATTGCCACTGTTCGCCGCTGCCCACGGCTGATCCAAGCCCCAGTTGAAAGACGGGAAGCAACTTGCCCAGCATCCCGCCGCGGGGCGATAGCACCAAACCAATGCGCAGGAACACCGTACGCAATCCGAGTGCCCCGAGCTCGGCCACACCGGACTCCCATGCGCGAACGACATCGGCCAGAAAGCCCTCATCCACGGGGCTCTCCTCGTCATGCCAATCTTGCCCACTCGGGTAGACACCGATGGCACTCGCGCCAACGCAAACCGCCGGCCGCTCGTCTTCCGGAAGCGCGGCAATTGCTTGGGCCAGGAGTGCCGTCGATTGGGTGCGGCTGTTCAGGATGGCCTGCTTGGCAGCGGCCGTCCAGCGCTGAGCGACCGGAGCACCGGCGAGGTGCAGGATTCCACTCACGTTGGTCACGGCGTCCGTAGCGATTTCCATGGCACTGGGGTTCCACCGCACGTACTCGAGCAACGGGTTCGCGCTGGGTTGTGGGTTGCGGGTCAGCACCTTGACGGGCTGGTTCTGACGCACCAACGCATCGACAATGGGTTGGCCGATTAAACCTGTTCCCCCGGTGACCAGAATGAATTTCTGCATGCAGGTCAAACAACCCAAGGCAGCTTTTTGTTGTACCTTCAAAGAAGAACTCCTCGTCATGCTGATCTCGTTCTTTACCTGCACATTGCGCGTTTCGCGTCGCGTTCAAGCCGGCATCTTAATCGCCGCCTGCACCGCCTTTTGTTCGGTTGCGGCTTGGTGCCAAACCCCCTGCGAGGGAGGCTTTGCCGGTGGTTTTCCATGCGACCGAATGACGCTGTTGTCCTCGATGAGCAATGCCGGCCTCAACGGCACCGGCGCAAATGACGTGTGGGGCTGGATCGACCCGGTGACGGGCGTGGAGTATGCGTTGGTGGGCGAACGTCAAGGACTGGCCATTGTTGACCTCAGCGATCCCACGGTGCCTTTTTTGGCAGCATTCATGCCGACTCAGACGACGGCGAGCACGTGGCGGGACATGAAGGTGTATGCCGATCATACCTACGTCGTGTCGGAGGCCTATGGGCACGGATTGCAGGTCTTGGATTTGAATCAACTGCGGGAATTGTCGGAATACCCGGCGACCTTGGAACCGACCACATT
>DJYV01000030.1:0-7022 GCA_002448555.1 Flavobacteriales bacterium UBA6969 | reverse complement strand
ACTGCGGGAATTATCTGAATTCCCGGCGACCTTGGAACCGACCACATGGCTGGACACCTTTTCCGATGCGCACAATGTCATCATCGATGAAGGGTCTGGGCTGCTCTACGCCGTAGGCACCAACCTCGCCGGCGGAGGTATTGTGGCGTTTGATCTATCGGATCCGGCATCGCCGGTTTTGGTTGGAGATTACAGCGAGGCAGGGTACACCCACGATGCGCAAGGGGTGGTCTACAATGGGCCCGATAGTGACTTTGCTGGCAAATCCATCATTTTTGGGGCCAACGCGAACAAGCTTGCCATCTTAGATGCCACGGATCCGAGCGACATTGCTACGGTGAGCATCACGAATTACGATTATTCCTACACCCACCAATGTTGGTTGACGGAAGATCACAAGTACGTGCTGCTCGGTGATGAACTCGATGAGCAAAACCAAGGCATGAACACGCGAACCTTGATTTTTGATGTTCAGGACCTGAGTGATCCGGTGTTGATTGGCGAACATTTTTCGGATTTGACAGCCATTGACCACAACCAGTATGTGGTTGGGAATTTACTCTTCCAAGCCAACTACAGTGCGGGCTTGCGGATGCTGTCTTTGACGGATGTCGCCGCTGGAGAATTGACTGAAATCGGGTATTTTGACGTGGACCCCACGACCGATGCGGCGCAATCTTCGGGCTCGTGGTCGACGTACCCGTACTTCGAGTCGGGGACGGTGGTTGTGACATCAATTGAAGACGGCATTTACGTCGTCCGTCCGAAATTCATCGAAGTCGATGTCGTCAATCCTTCCATCTGCCAAGGGGAGGACTTGGTGGTTTACATCGAGGTGTTATTCGGGCTCCAGCCACCTTTTGAATTGAGCGTCCCCGACCTGCCCGCTGGAGCAAATTTGGAGAATTTTCAATGGGACATGGACGGGCCGGGTAGTTTCGTCTGCACGGTGACGGGACTGAACGAATGGACTGGGGATCAATCGCTGACGGTGCAATTGGATTCGCCGTTAAATCAAGTCCGTGAATCGTTTGAGTTTTCACTCGAGCCTGGTACTACCTGGTACGCCGATGCGGATGGAGACGGCTACGGCGATGCCGCCGTGACCACCTTGGCGTGTTCCGAGCCCGAGGGCTACACATCGGATGCAACCGATTGCAACGACGCCTCGGCTGAGGTATACCCAGGTGCTCCTGGCACCGAACAGGGGGTGGACAACAACTGTGATGGACTCATCACTGGAAATGAAGAGGTGGGGTGTCCGGGCGACTTCAATTCCGATGGTGTCATCTCCGTGGCCGACCTGCTGATCTACCTCGGGGAATTCGGATGCGAGGAGAATTGCACCGCAGACTTTGACCTGGACGGGCTGGTCAACATCGCGGATTTGCTGGGTTTTCTGTCCGTCTTTGGGGCGCCGTGTTCCAATTGAATGGAGCGTCAGACCGGCTCGGTCTGTTGTTCTACCATGCGGGCGTAGAGTCCACCGGCCTTGGCTAAGTCGCTTGGCGCACCGGATTCCACGACCCGTCCCGCATCGAGCACCACCACCCAATCGGCACCGCGGATGCTGCTGATGCGGTGCGAGATGAGCAAGACGGCCGCTTCGTTTCCGCGCTCGCGGATGGACTTGAGGATGACCTCTTCGGTTTCTGTATCCACCGCAGAAAGGCAGTCGTCTAAGATGAGCAATGGCGGCTTCCTCAAAAATGCCCGGGCAATGGAGATGCGCTGCTTCTGCCCGCCGCTGAGATTGACCCCGCGTTCACCCAGTACGGTTTCGTAGCCGTTTTCGAACCCTTCGATGTTGTGCGCAACGTGCGCCTCGACTGCTGCGCCTTTGACGGATGCCAAGTCCGCCTTCTCGTCCGCCAATCCAAAGGCAATGTTGCCCGCGATGGAATCAGAGAACAAGAACACGTCCTGCGGGACGTAGCCCGTCAAGCGGCGAAAGGCGTCCAGGTTCCATTCGCTCAAGGACCGCCCATTGAGTTTCACCTGTCCCGAAGAAGGGTCCACGATGCGCATGGCCAGTTGAGCGATGGTGGACTTGCCGCTGCCGGTACGTCCGGTGATGGCCACAACCTGACCAGCCTGCACTGAGAAGCTAATCCCTTGCAGTGCCTCGACTCCAGTCTCGGGATACCGGTAGCTCACGTTGTCGAACACCAGTGAATTCAACGCGGTCGAGGGGGCTGACTTGGAGGCCGCTGGCGATTGTATGAGGGGTTCGGCTTCCATGAAGTCGTTGATGCGTTTCATGGAGGCTTCCGCTTTTTGCACCAGGGAGGTGACCCAACCGACCGACGCAAAGGGCCACGTCAACAGGTTGACGTAAAAGACGAATTGGAAGATGTGCCCCACTTCCAACTCGCCGGCGATGACACGTTGACCACCGATGTAGATGGTCAAAATGGTGCTCAGGCCGACGAGCAGAACAATGATTGGCATGAACAGCGCCTCCGTCTTCACGAGGTCCAGTGCACTCGCCTTGTAGCGATCGCCTTCCTTGGAAAAACGCGTTGCTGCATCGTTTTCCCGCTGGAAGGACTTCAACACACGGATGCCGGCGATGTGCTGTTGAACGAACGTGCTCAAGCCGCTTTGTTGCCGCTGAACTGCCTCGCTTTGCCGGTTGATCCGCGAGCTGACAAAGTAGATGCCCACGGACATGAGCGGCAGCGGCAGCAGGGCGTAAAGCGTCAGTTTCCAATCGATATACACCATCACACTCACCACCAAAAGGATGAGCATGGTTAGGTTCAGGGTGTACATGATGGCCGGACCGAGGTACATCCGAACCTTGCTGACGTCCTCACTGATTCGGTTCATCAAATCGCCCGTGTCTTGCGCCTTGTAAAACGTTGTGTCGAGGCGTTGGTATTGGTCGAAGATGGTGCCTTTGAGGTCGTACTCGATCCGCCGGGACATGACGATGATGGTCTGCCGGGTGAAGAAGAGAAAAATGCCTTTGAGTAAGTAGGCCAGCAGGAACAACCCAGCCTGCCAAAATGCGAGGCGCTTCATCCACGCCAGTGCGTCTTGTTTGCCATTCAGCACCGGGGCCCATTCCGCTAAGCCTCCTTCGAACCGCGTGCGGATCCATTCCAGCGTGCTCGGGAATTCAGGGGCAGCGGCCTGTGCAAACACTTCGGCCTCGGATTGCCCTTCGCGCAAGGGAGCGAGGAATGCCTCGTCCACGGCTTTCATGGCGTTGACGCCCTCTCCGATGAGGCTCGGCGCGTAAACCGCAAAGACGTTGGTGAAAAAAATGAAGACGATGCCGCCTAACAGCAGGTGCGGGTATCTGGCGATGTAGGGATTCAGTTTCCAGAGCTCACGCATGCCGCATCAAAACTTGAAATTCCAGGTAACCGATGGAATGATGGTGAACAAACTCACTTGGTTTGCCTGCAAATCCAATGTGCCTGAAGTCAAGTCCCCCTCATTGCTGAAGTAGATGAAGTAGGGGTTCAAACGGTTGTAGAGGTTGTACACGCCAAATGTCCAGCTGGATTCAACACGAAGGTCGCGTTTTTTCTTGGATTTGGCGGGGTCCCGGGTGTAGGTCGCGCTGATGTCGGCCCGGTGATAAGGCGCCATGCGGTAGCCGTTGCGTGAACCGTAGACGTCGGTAATTCGGCCTTCGAAAATGTAGCGCTGCACGGGAAGGGTGAGGGAGTTTCCGGTCGCGTAAACAAAGGCCCCGCCAAAGCGCCATTTCTTCGACAGGGTGTAGTCCAACACCACGCTTAAGTCGTGCCTGCGGTCGTATTTGGCGGGAAAAATCAACCCCAAGTTCAGGTCGTCAAATTGACGCTCGGTCTTGCTCCACGTGTACCCAATCCATCCGGTAAACTTGCCCTGGCGCTTTTTGAGGAAGGTCTCTATCCCGTACGACCAGCCGTCCCCAAAAACGATGTTGTTGTCCACGTTATCACCGATGTTGTCTTCTGGGCTGGTGTTTTCGGCGTAGGCCACGAGGTTTTCCAATTCCTTCCAGTACCCCTCAATGGAGGCTTCCCAGTTCTCTTCTTTGCCCAAGGTCTTGAAGAAACCCAGGCTCACTTGGCGGCCCCATTGCGGCTTGACGCGATCGGAACTGGGGATCCAGATGTCGCCGGGCAGTGAAGTGGTACCCAAGGAGGTAAGGTGGACGTACTGGTAGTTTTCGCTGTAGCCGGCTTTGATGCTGGATTGAGGGCCAGTGTTCACCCTCAGCGCCAAGCGCGGCTCCCAGCCGCCGTAGAATTGCACCAGTTCACCCGGGGCGAACTGTGTGGTGTCCTGGTTGTCCAGAATCGGGTACCGCGTGAACGGTCCGACGTGCCAGAATCCACTCCACCGCAGGCCGGCGTGCAAGCGGACTGCTTCGGTGATGTCGAAGTCATCTTGTAGGTATATGCCTCCTTCGTGGCTGAACGTCTGCTCAGACGTTCCCGTATCGAACTCGGTGTCCCCGCTTCGTGCTGTGAAATCCGAGGGGATGAAGTCGTGGTGCACGTAGTCGATGCCGCCTTTGATGATGTGGCGCGGGTTGGGGTAGAAGCTCCATTCGGTGCGTCCGGCGAGGTCCTTGATACCGCTTTCAAACCCGAATTCAAACTCCTCCTGTCCGGCAAGGAAGGAGAAGGTGTATTCGGAATACGTTGCGCCCACGTTGAGGAACATGCGGTCGTTCAGGATGCGGTTCCAACGCAAGGAACCCATGGAGTTGCCCCAGGGGATGGAGGTGTTGAAACCGGCCTCCGCGCTGTTAAAGCTGAACACGTCTTTGCCAAAGTATCCCGATAAGAACAGCTGATCCCGGTCACTCAAGCGGTAGTTGATTTTGGCGTTTAAATCATAGAAGAAATACCCCGTCCCTTCAAACGCCGAGCCCTTGGTGAACGGCCGCGTCAAGATGTCGAGGTAGGTTCTGCGCCCGGACAAAATCAAGCTGCACGTGTCCTTGATGATCGGCCCCTCCACGGTCAGCCGAGAGCTGATTAACCCCAAACCGCCCGTGGTATTCCACTTTTTGGCGTTGCCTTCTTTCAGCCCGATGTTGAGCACGGAACTCACACGACCTCCGTATTCCGCGGGCATGGACCCTTTGATGAGGTCGATGTTTTTGATGGCGTCGGCGTTGAAGACGCTGAAGAATCCAAACAAATGCGAGGCGTTGTACACCGTCGCGTCATCGAGGAGAATGAGGTTCTGGTCCGGACCACCGCCACGGACGTAAAATCCGCTGTTGCCCTCACCGGCGCTGGAGACGCCAGGCAAGAATTGCAGCACTTTCAATACGTCCACTTCACCCAGCAGCGCAGGCAGGGCTTTAATTTGCTCCACCTCAACGGATGCCCGCCCTACGTCTGTGCTGGCGGTGTGGTTAGTCCGTTCGCCGACCACCGTGGCCTCTTCAAAAGCGATAACAGCCGGTTCCAGCCCGACGTTGTACACGGACTGCCCGGGTGTGATTTGAATCTCTTTGGTTTGGAAGCCGATGAAGCTCACAGCAACGGCGTTGGCATCATCGGAGAGGGTCAGGCTGTAAAAACCGTAGAGGTTGGTGGAAGTGCCTCGGCCGCTGTTGACCGGGACGACACTGGCACCGAGGATCTGTTCTCCGCTCGACGCATCCGTCACCGTGCCGCTGATGGTACGTTGTGCGTGTGCCACGTAAGAGGCAAGAAGGATGCCTGAGACGAGCAAGACAACGGTTCGAAATGAGCGGTTCATGATGGTGCAAAAGTATTGGGCTCTGTCAGGCCCTTGCCGAGATAACAACTGGTTTTAGCATTTGTTGGACACTACCTTGTGCGGGGAATGAAAGCGCGACGACCATCCATGATTCAGCCGGTGCTGTGGTGCGCCTTATTGGCTGCCCTTGGCGGATGCAATTCGACCGATTATGATGCGTCCCGTGTGTTCCGCTACAACGAAAGCGCCAACCTCACATCGCTTGACCCCGCGTTTGCACGCACCCTCGAACCGATGTGGGTAGTGGATCAACTGTACGATGGTTTGGTGGAATTGGATGCCAACTTGAACGTGCAGCCGCTCATTGCTGAATCCTATTACGCTGAAGAAGAAGGTACCAGGTGGGTGTTTGTGCTGCGCGATGATGTGCGCTTTGCGGCCCATCCCGATGTTCCTGGGTTGGCCACGGGGCGGCGACTCACCGCTCAGGACGTCGTATTCAGTCTGAACCGACTCCGCGATCCGCAGGTCGCTTCGAGCGGTCGTTGGATCTTGGATGCCCTCGACTCTTCAAGCGAAGGGGAGGGCTTGGTCGCACGCGGCGTTGATACCGTCGAGTTCAGACTGAAGCAGCCGTTTCCGCCGTTTTTGGGTCTGCTTGCCACAGCGTACGCCAACGTGGTTGCCCCCGAGGTGGTCGAACACTTTGGCGCAGATTTCCGCCGGAATCCGGTGGGCTCGGGGCCGTTTAAATTGGCGTGGTGGTTGGAAGACGTGGCCTGCGTACTGCACCGGAACGAGGGCTACTGGGAGCGTGATGATGCTGGCGAGCAATTGCCGTACATGGATGCGGTTCATATCTCGTTTGCCTCGGACATGGGAGCTGAATACCAGGGGCTGCTTCAGGGAAAATTTGACTTCATGAGCGGCTTGCACCCGGCGTACATGGAAGAATTGCTCGAGGTTGATGGAACATTGCGTGAGGAACACACCCCAACAGTGCGCATGGAAACCACCCCGTTTTTGAAAACGGATTACATCGGGTTTTTTGTGGAGCCGGGCGAGGACGGTTGGTTGCCCTGGCAGGACGAAGCCGTGCGCAACGCGCTGTCATTGGCCATTGACCGGGAGGGCATCGCTCGGTCGCTGCGACGGGGGACCGTGGTGCCGACCCGGGATTTTGTGCCACCGGCCCTTGTGGGGCGTTCTGCCCCCAGACCTTCCGTGTGCGATGTCGAACGCGCCCGGGCGGTAATTGATTCTGTGGCCGCTGAGCATCCCCGTCCATGGCCAGAGTTGGTGCTGTCGACCACGAGCGAGTACACCGATTTGTGCGC
>DJYV01000132.1:3405-5581 GCA_002448555.1 Flavobacteriales bacterium UBA6969 | reverse complement strand
CAGTCTCCCCATCGCCACTGAGCTTGAAATTCGTGTGGTCCTCACCTTGTTGCTCGTCGTCGTCGCACCAGATGCGCAGGTGGCCGCCAGGCAGAATGGTGGTCAGGCCGGGGTTGGTCGACGGAAACATCCATTTGTCTAAGGTATCCGGGTCGTCGCTTAAGTGGTAGCCTTCCAAGTTGAGAATCCCGCCACCGTTGTAGATTTCAATCCAATCTTCGAATTGAAAAAAGTCATCATAATCAAAAGAGGAATTGCTCGCCAGCACTTCGTTGATCACCAAGGACTGAGCCTCTAACCCGGTTACTCCAAGGCACCAAACCAAGGCAACGAGCATTCCATTACGCCATATTTTCATTCGTACAATACTTCAATTTCTGCATCATTGAAACCGCGCTTGATGCACAATGTGAGGGCGTCTTTGGCAGCATCCAATGAATCAAAGGTATCGGTAAAGTAGACGGTTTCGGATGAGAGGCGAGCGGTTTTTAAGGGAACTTCATTCCCAAGCCGCAGCAACGTGGCCACCTCGGTCGGCTGCAAGGTTTCCGTGTAACCGACGATGCGCACGCGGAATTGCTTGGTTCCCCTCCCATCTCGAGCCTCAGGCATTGGCGTGTTGTTCCTCACTTCAGGCGCCGAAGGCTCTACCGAACGACAGACAGAAGGCTCAGCTTCTGCAGGTGCAGAGCGAACAGGAATCAACTTAATGAAGGCGTCCTCTGCCCATGTGCGCATGATGTTCAGGTGTGCATGGGCCGCTTCGTAATTGTTGAATGTGCCGCTTCCATATGGCGTAAGTGATCCAACGTCTTGCAATTTGAACGCCGTTTCCGCTGTTGGCATACCATCAAAGTTGGGTGCATTGGCAAACGCGCCAATTTGGACCGTGTAGCGCATCACCTCGGTTCGCTCAATTGAGCTTGGCGCAGGATCTGGTGCCTTTTCAGGGGCAGGTGGGACCGGCTCGGGCTGCGCTTGAACGGTTTCGGTCATTTCCGCCTTGGCTTGCTTGGCTGGGACCTCGGTTGGTCTCTCGTTCCTGGGGGGTGCCTGTGAGATCCGTTCTCCGCCGAAGAGTGCGAGCATTTCCCGTTCAATCGATGAGCGCATCGCAATGGCACGTTTCAATGAGGCATCGTAGACCTGTTCGTTTTGAGCAGAAGTTCTAAGCACGTCCAGCTCTTTTTGGTATGCATGTGCCTGCTCCAAAATTGGGTCGTCGTGCTTTACGAAGAGCTCGTACCCTACGTAACCGGCTTGTGATGGTTGATTTTCTGAATCGGCTGGGCCAAAAGCTGCCCACCAAGCTCCAGGACTCATCTCCGATTCCATGAGCACCTGGTCTTTGCGACGAGTCCCTTCTCGGCACGTTTCCCACGCCAATCCGACTGCTTGCTGTCCCTTCTCAATGCGGCCTGACGGATTGGATTGATTTTGCAGTTCTTCGATAATCCCGCCACTGCGCATGAACCAAGCTTGGGTTTTCTCCATGCCTGGGAGCGTATAAATCCCGAGGTCTTGATGCCCCATGATTTCATCTGTAAAGGCACCCCAAAGCGCGGTTTGGAGCGTTTCGAATGCTCCCTCCTCGTTTTCTTGCTCATGCGTTGCGTGGGCGGCTGATATAAGCGCTTGGTTGATGCTTGGATTGCCGGATAAGATGGCGCTCAGGTCTTCCCTGAAGGCTTCAATCTCCATGGGCAGCGCTTCAGCAACCCAACGCTCAAAGCGCAAATGGGAATCGATGCGTCTGAACATGTCTTCGGCATGAACATACGCACCTGCAAAAGCCTGAAACTGGGCATCGCAGTATGCCTTGAGGACGTTCCAGTCCTCCGAATCCACGCCCGTCTGATAAACGTATTCGGCAATGGCGTCACTCCACATGCCCCATCGGTCCTGTTCCGATTGGGCTTGCATGCGCAATTGACGGACTTCTTCGGACAGCAAAGCCAGTGCAGGTTCACCAAACCGTTCAATCATCGCCTGCGCTTTCCAAGCTTCCGTTCCTGGTGCGTCCCAGCATTGTGTCGCCTCCATTTGCGATTGGATGTCAACGGCTTGCTCCCGGGTCTGTTGCACCGGTTCGGGCAATTCCTCGAGGGTTGTGGCTACACCGATTTCGCGAATCGCTTCGAGCATCCAATTGGGAATCCGATAGCCTTCTGTGCCT
>DJYV01000132.1:0-3012 GCA_002448555.1 Flavobacteriales bacterium UBA6969 | reverse complement strand
CAAAAGCCGTTTCGCTCATCAGCTCGCCAAACATAGCGGCCTCCACTTGACTGGATAGCCCTGACAGGGTCCACTGAATGTCCGTCCTTGCGATGGTGGTATTGGCATCCAGTTGCGATTGCATGCTGATCGCCGAAGGGGCTCCTTCAAAGTGAAACGGCTCTGCAATGAATGCCGGCGAATCAGCTGGTTTCAGTGCAATGCGTTCGGTCTTGGCTATGCTTCCGTCCTTCGCCTCCCATCCCACGATGTACGTTGCGCCTGCAGCAAGCAAGAAGTCGACCTTTCCCTCGCCTGGCATGTGGTGTTCGATCCCAATGCGCTCCCCCCCTTCCTTTCGGATGGTCAGCCGGCCTTCGCTGCTGCCAAAATCAGTTTGAATGGATACTGCCACGGGCATCACGATCTCACGATCCAATGCGAACCGCCAAACCTCTCGTCCTTCAAAATCTTGGTTCCGATCCGTAGTTAACCACGCTTCGCCGGCGGCTTCATTTTCCCAATACAGGAATTCGTCTGCCGTGCTATTGATCTCAAATGGTAATTGAATCGCGTGCGCTTGCTGAAGCAATTCCATGGACTCGCCTGTCAATTCACCGTTTACCTCAAAAACATCGAAACCTCCCAGCGCTTCAGGGCGAGAACTGCTGAAAAACAAGCGGTCCGCTGTCACACCGTCCGCACCTGGCATGCATACGGGAGCGCAATCGTCAAAGTCGCTGTTGATCGGAAAGGGCAGTTTCTCTGGAATGCCGTATTCGCCCACACCGTCCACGGCCACGCGGTAAACATCCAAGCCGGTATCTCCGTTCCGCCCAAAGCTTGAATAAAATGCAAACCGCTCCCCTGGAAGCCAGTGCAATTGGGAGGTGTAGTTCCTCCGCTTATCTTCTTTGGTGCGCAGATGCTCTGGAATGGTCAACAACCGTCCCTCGGACACGGGCATCTCATACAGCCGAAAGTAGTCGTCGGAATGCGACACTAAAGTCTCCACGTCCCTCAGGCTTTCTGTTTCAATTGGAAACGCTCCGTTGGTCGTGCATTGTCCAAAGCGAAGTTTGGCATCTTCGAGCCACGCTGCTTTGTTGGGCGCCAAATCAATGGCGGACCGGAGGTGGACAGCCGCTTGGTCAACTTCAAACCGAGCATGGTGATAACGGGCTTTGTAGTAATGCCAGCCCGCAGCTTCTTCCGTTTCCAAAATCCCGAGTTCTCGGGCGATTTCGAGGTGCTCAATGGCTTCGTTCAAACGTTGTGATGTGTAGGTGCAAGTCGCACCAAAGCGGTAGTGCAGAAACGCCCGATCCCCCGCCACGCTAACCAGATGCGCAAACAATCCATATGCCCGGCTCATTTCTCCCCCTTTAAACGTTTGCTCAGCACGGTGCACCGAACGGGCGAGGTCCTTCTCTGACCACTTCACGCCTTGTGCGTTCGCGCTGAATGCAGGCGCCAAGAGCAAGGGGATGAACCATTGCTTGAAGTACATTGTTGGGCGGGTAAAAAATGGGGGTCGAACGATGCGTTCCATGGGCAGCACAGTGGGGTGTAGAATCACATGCCAAGTTATGTGGACAAGCTCCGGTCCTTGACGGCAGTTGAATTAGCTTTGCACAACGAATTGAACAAAAACTCCACTTTTATGTCCCGAGGTAATTTCAACATCCCCTATCCGGTCAACGAACCCGTTTTATCCTACGCTCCTGGCACTGCTGAACGAGAGGAAGCTCTCCGTGTGTACCGTGAGATGTACAGCCAACCGCCCATTGATGTGCCGATGTTCATTGGCAAGGATCCAGTTCGAACCGATGACAAACGGACGATGTCCCCTCCTCACGATCACCAGCATATCCTCGGGCACTTCAATTACGGCGATGCAAGCCATGTAAATGCTGCAATCGATGCGGCACTCGCCGCTCGACCATCGTGGTCTGCTCTTCCATGGAATGAACGTGCGGCGGTGTTTCTCAAGGCGGCGGATTTGATCGCAGGACCCTACCGCGCTAAAATCAATGCGGCCACCATGTTGGCGCAGTCCAAGAACATCTTCCAAGCGGAAATTGACGCGGCCTGTGAATTGATTGATTTCCTACGCTTTAACGCCTATTTCCTCCAAGAAATTCAAGCTGTTCAGCCTGATAGTCAAGACGGCATTTGGAACCGGATGGAATACCGCGGTTTGGAAGGTTTTGTTTTTGCGATTACCCCCTTCAACTTTACGGCAATCGCTGCCAACCTGTGTGCCGCCCCCGCTTTGATGGGCAACGTCGTCGTCTGGAAGCCTGCCGACTCCCAAGTCTACAGCGCGCAAGTCATCATGGAGGTATTCAAAGCAGCGGGCCTTCCTGATGGCGTCATAAACATGGTGACGTGCGATGGTCCTGCTGCCGGGGAAGTGGTCTTTAACCACCCAGATTTTGCGGGCTTGCACTTCACAGGCTCTACAGGCGTTTTCCGTCATTTATGGACCGCCATTGGCCAAAACATTGCCAAGTACAAAAGCTACCCACGCATTGTTGGGGAAACCGGCGGCAAGGATTTCGTATTGGCCCACCCTTCTGCGGGTGTGGACGAAGTGGTCACAGGCCTCGTACGGGGTGCGTTTGAATTCCAGGGGCAGAAATGCAGTGCTGCTTCCCGAGCTTACCTGCCGAAGAGTTTATGGCCGGCGATTGAGGAGAGGTTGATTGCGCAGGTGGCCGAACTGAAGATGGGGTCGCCGGAAGACTTCGGCAATTTCATCACAGCCGTCATCGATGAACGTTCGTGGGACAAAATCAATGGTTACCTGGACCATTTGAAGTCAGACGATTCGGTGCGCATTCTCGCGGGCGGAAATGCGGACAAATCCAAAGGGTATTTCGTTGAACCAACCGTTGTAGCGTCCACAGATCCGAAGTCCAAAACCATGGTCGAGGAAATCTTCGGGCCAGTCCTGACGATTTACATCTACGAGGACACCGATTTTGAAAAAACAATGAATCTGGTTGACAGCACCAGTGAATACGCCTT